>DATJBR010000092.1:0-4598 GCA_035515255.1 Lysobacter sp.
GCGCAACAAGGCGCTCCAGCGTCCGGCGGCCTCGGCCACGACGCGGCACTCCGGCGCCGTGCGTGCATAGGCATCGAGCAGAGCCAACTGGCTGGGGCGTGACAGCAGTGCCTGGTGTTCGTGCTGGCCGTGGATCTCGACGAGTTGCGCTGCCAGTTCTCCCAGTTGTACCAACGTGACCGGACGTCCGTTGATCCAGGCGCGCGAGCCGCCGTCGGCGCGGATCACCCGCCGGATCAGGCAACGCGGATCAGGCTCGGCACTGTCCTCGTCGAGCTCCTGTTCCTGCAACCACTGGGCGGCCGCGGGCACGTCGTCGAGGGTGAATTCGCCGACCAGTTCCGCACGCTCGGCTCCATGGCGCACCACGCCGCTGTCGGCACGCAGGCCCGACAGCAGTCCGAGCGCGTCCACCAGCAACGATTTGCCGGCGCCGGTTTCCCCCGAGATCACGGTCAGCCCCGGACCGAACGTGAGTTCGGCCTGGCTGACCACGGCGAATTGCTTGAGTGAGAGGTGGGTGAGCATCTGGCGGCGAGTTTAAAGGGGAGTGCGACCGGTGTGCAGGGTGGCGGTCGCGGGTTGTGGGCGCGGAGCTGTAATACGGGCGGGCAGGGAGCGTGGCAGATGGGCGTCTCACCCGGTGAGCCGGGAGGTGCCGCCAAACAATCTGTATGGGGTTGTCTTGAATTGACCCGCGCCGACCCCATTGCTGGGGCAGTCAAGGACAACGCGCCCTGCGGCGCCAGGACCAGAGCAGAGCATGACCACCGAACCGACCCGGGATCCGGCCGAGCAGGCCGTCGATACCAATCTCACCGATGACAATCCGCTGGCCGTCGAGCTGGCAGCCGCCACCGCCGAACTGGCGCAACTGCGCGAGGATGCCTTGCGCGACCGAGCCGATATCGACAACCAGCGCAAGCGCCTGGCCCGGGATATCGAGATGGCGCGCAAGTTCGCCAACGAACGGCTGCTGGCGGCCTTGCTGCCGGTGATCGACAGCCTGGAGGCCGGTCTGGGCGCCGCCGCGGGCGAGCCGGGGGCCTTGCGCGAAGGCGTGGAGCTCACACTTCGGCAACTGCTCAAGGTGACGGGTGAAAACGGGCTGGTCGAGGTCAACCCCGTCGGGCAGGCGTTCAATCCCGAGCACCATCAGGCGATGAGCACGGTCGACAGCGCCGAGCATGCGCCGGGACAGGTCGTGCAGGTCTACCAGAAGGGCTGGCTGCTGAACGAGCGCCTGCTGCGCCCGGCTCTGGTGGTGGTGAGCAAGCAGGACTGACCGCGCCATAAAGCCGGGCAACTTGAACCCGCACAACTTGAACCATCGCCGGGCAACCCCCAGATAGCGGTCATCGGCGGATCAACCGCCCCAAACATTCGCAAGCATCAGGATTCCAGAGGAAACAAGACCATGGGCAAGATCATCGGTATCGACCTGGGCACGACCAACTCGTGCGTGGCGGTCATGGAAGGCGGCAAGGCAAAGGTCATCGAGAACGCGGAGGGTGATCGCACCACGCCTTCCATCGTCGCCTACACCAAGGACGGCGAGATCCTGGTGGGCGCCTCGGCCAAGCGCCAGGCCGTCACCAACCCCAAGAACACCTTCTTCGCGGTGAAGCGCCTGATCGGCCGCAAGTTCACCGACGCCGAAGTGCAGAAGGACCTGGACCACGTCTCCTACGGCATCATCGGCCACGACAATGGCGATGCCTGGGTCGAGACCGGCGACGGCAAGAAGATGGCGCCGCAGCAGATCTCCGCCGAAGTCCTGGCCAAGATGAAGAAGACCGCCGAGGACTACCTGGGCGAGAAGGTCACCGAAGCCGTCATCACCGTGCCGGCGTACTTCAACGACAGCCAGCGCCAGGCGACCAAGGACGCCGGCATGATTGCCGGTCTGGACGTCAAGCGCATCATCAACGAGCCGACCGCGGCCGCGCTGGCCTATGGCATGGACAAGAAGGGCGGCGACCGCAAGGTGGCCGTGTACGACCTGGGTGGCGGCACGTTCGACGTGTCGATCATCGAGATCGCATCCATCGACGGCGAGATGCAGGTCGAGGTGCTGGCCACCAACGGCGACACCTTCCTGGGTGGCGAGGACTTCGACAAGCGCGTCATCGACTACCTGGTCGAGGAGTTCAACAAGGATCAGGGCATCGACCTGCGCAAGGATCCGCTGGCCCTGCAGCGCCTGAAGGACTCGGCCGAACGCGCCAAGATCGAGCTGTCCACCGCGCAGCAGACCGAGGTCAATCTGCCGTACGTGACCGCCGACGCCTCCGGCCCGAAGCACCTGAACATCAAGCTGACCCGCGCCAAGCTGGAGTCGCTGGTGGAGGACCTGGTCAACAAGTCGATCAACCCGTGCCGCACTGCGCTCAATGACGCCGGCCTGCGTGCCAGCGACATCAACGAGGTGATCCTGGTCGGTGGCCAGACCCGCATGCCGAAGGTGCAGCAGGCGGTCACCGAGTTCTTCGGCAAGGAGCCGCGCAAGGACGTCAACCCGGACGAGGCCGTCGCGGTTGGCGCGGCGATCCAGGGCGGCGTGCTGGCCGGCGACGTCAAGGACGTGCTGCTGCTGGACGTGACTCCACTGAGCCTGGGCATCGAGACCCTGGGTGGCGTGTTCACCAAGATCATCGAGAAGAACACCACCGTGCCGACCAAGGCCAGTCAGACGTTCTCCACGGCCGACGACAACCAGTCCGCGGTGACCGTGCATGTGCTGCAGGGCGAGCGCGAGCAGGCCCGCTACAACAAGTCGCTGGCCCGCTTCGACCTGACCGGCATCGAGCCGGCGCCGCGCGGCATGCCGCAGGTGGAGGTGTCGTTCGACATCGACGCCAACGGCATCGTCCACGTGACCGCCAAGGACAAGAAGACCGGCAAGGAGCAGAAGGTCGAGATCAAGGCCGGATCCGGTCTGTCCGAGGAAGAGATCCAGAAGATGGTCCAGGACGCCGAGGCCAACCGCGAGGAAGACCAGAAGTTCCACGAGCTGGTGCAGGCCCGCAACCAGGCCGACGGCCTGGTCCACTCGGCGCGCACCGCGATCAAGGAAAACGGCGAGAAGCTGCCGGGTGAACTGATCGGCGCGACCGAGGCGGCGATTGCCGAGGTGGAGACCGCCATGAAGGGCGACGACAAGGGACAGATCGAGGCCAAGAGCAAGGCGCTGGAAGAGGCCGCGCAGGCCCTGTTCGCCGCCGTGCAGGCCCAGCAGTCCGGCGCCGAGGCGGACAGCGGCGATGCCGGTGCCGGCAAGGCGGCCGATGACGTGGTCGATGCCGAGTTCACCGAAGTCAAGGACGACGACAAGAAGTGATTCGTCCGCTCCTCCTGCCGGAGGGGCCTGGAGTGAGGGTTCGGGACCGCCCGGCGTGCCCGGACCCTCGTTGTTTCATCAATACCGCGTCCCGGCTGTGACCGCCGGGGCAGGGGAAAATGGCATCACATGAGCAAGCGCGATTATTACGAAGTCCTGGGCGTATCCCGCACGGCGAGCGACGAGGAGCTGAAAAAGGCCTACCGCCGCTGCGCGATGAAGCACCATCCGGACCGTAATGCGGGCGATGCGACCTCGGAAGCCGCCTTCAAGGAGTGCAAGGAAGCCTATGAAGTGCTTTCCGATGCCTCCAAACGGCGCATGTACGACCAGCACGGCCATGCCGCTTTCGAACACGGCATGGGCGGTGGCGCAGGTGGCGGTGCCGGATACGCCGACATGGGCGATATCTTCGGCGACATGTTCGGCAACATCTTTGGTGGTGGTGGGCGTGGCCCGCGTCGCGGTGCCGATATCGGCTACGTGATGGAGTTGTCGCTGGAAGAGGCGGTCCGTGGTGTCGAGAAACAGATCGAGATTCCGACCCTCGATGAATGCGACAGCTGCGATGGCAGCGGCTCGGCCGACGGCAAGCTGGAAACCTGCGGCACGTGCAGTGGCCGTGGGCAGGTCCGCTTCCAGCGCGGCATTTTCTCGATGCAGCAGGGCTGCCCGCATTGCGGCGGCCGTGGCCAGACCATCGAGAACCCATGCGGGAAATGCCATGGGCAGGGCAGGATCGAGGACACCAAGAGCCTGCAGGTCAAGATTCCGGCCGGTGTCGACAATGGTGACCGTATCCGGTTGACGGGAGAGGGCGAGGCCGGTCCCGCAGGCTCGCCGCCCGGCGACCTGTATGTCGAAGTCCGCGTGCGCGAGCACGAGATCTTCCAGCGCGAGGGTGA
The DNA here is from genome assembly GCA_035515255.1 of Lysobacter sp. GTDB lineage: Bacteria > Pseudomonadota > Gammaproteobacteria > Xanthomonadales > Xanthomonadaceae > Novilysobacter. The sequence continues at coordinate 4,246 of DATJBR010000092.1, forward strand.
TGACCTGCACTGCGATGTGCCGATCCGCCTGACCCAAGCGGCGCTGGGCGCAGCGATCCGCGTGCCGACCCTGGGTGGCGAGGTCGAATTGAAGATTCCGGCCGAAACCCAGGCCGGCAAGGTATTCCGTCTGCGCGACAAGGGCGTGCAGTCCGTGCGAAGCCGTCGCCCCGGCGACCTGTATTGCCGTGTGGTGATGGAGACCCCGGTCAACCTGACCAGCGAGCAGCGCGAATTGCTGCAGCAGCTTGAAGCCACCTTCACCGGCGAGGAAGCACGCCGGCACTCGCCGCGTTCCTCGACTTTCATGGATGGCGTGAAGGGCTTCTGGGATCGAATGACGTCCCCCTGAT
>DATJBR010000093.1:0-8993 GCA_035515255.1 Lysobacter sp.
CACGATCGAGCCGGTATCGCCGACGCGATCCTTCAGCAGCAGCGCGATGTCGCCGGTGCCGCCGGCCAGATCGAGCACCCGGTCGCCGCGCCGGACCTGCGCGGTGGCGACGAAGTAGCGCTTCCAGACCCGGTGGATGCCCAGCGACATCAGGTCGTTCATCAGGTCGTAGCTGCCGGCCACCGAGGAAAACACCTCGGCCACCAGCTTCTGCTTGTCCCCGGTGGGAACGTCGCGGAAACCGAAGTGGGTGGTGCTGGAAGGGCTGCCTGAAGACTTGCCGGTGCCGGCGTCGCGTGGAGTCGGATCGTTCATGCACCGATTATCGCACCGGCCCGCCAGCGGTGTCGCCGCGGCACTTCATGCGCGCGGCTGCCCTCGACATCCCGCACCGTCACGGCGAGGATCATCCGTCCTCTCTTTGATGGCCCATCCGGATGATCGCCACCCCCGACTACCGCGCCCTGCTCGCCACCGCCGTCGCCGAAGCCCGCCAAGGATTGGCCGAAGGCGGCATTCCGATCGGCGCCGCGCTGTACCACGCCGACGGCCGCCTGCTTGGCTGCGGCCACAACCGCCGCGTGCAGGAAAACGACCCGTCCATACACGGCGAGACCGACGCCTTCCGCAAGGCCGGCCGCCAGCGCAGCTACCGCGACACCATCATGGTCACCACCTTGGCCCCGTGCTGGTACTGCAGCGGCCTGGTGCGGCAGTTCAACATCGGCACCGTGGTGGTCGGCGAATCGGAGACCTTCCGCGGCGGCATCGATTGGCTGCGCGAAGCCGGCGTCAAGGTCATCGACCTCGCCGATGCCGAGTGCATCGAGATGATGCAGGGGTATATCGAGGCGAATCCGGAAGTGTGGAATGAGGATATCGGGGAGGAGTGAGTACTTACCGGGCCAACTCGTTCCGCTGCGCCATCAGCCTCGATCTGCGCAAGCTGGCCTTGCAGTTCGATTTTTCTGCCAGCCAGGAACTGCAGCGCAATATCATCCCGAAATTTATGAGGCATCTATCACGGTTTGCTCCATGATGTCGGACAGTCCCACTGCGATGCCGACCCTACCTGTGTCCGATTCAAACCCTCCCACCCATTCCGGCCTTGGCCGCAGGCCCTCCATCACACGCGAGGATCTGCTCACTGCCGCGCTCGCACTGCTCGGCCCGAACCGGAGCGTCTCGACGCTGGGCCTGCGCGAAGTTGCGCGCGAGGCAAATATTGCTCCCAACAGCTTCTATCGTCATTTTCGCGATATCGACGAACTGGCGGTGGTCTTGATCGATCGGGCCGGCAGTTCACTGCGCACGATCATCGGTCAGGCGCGCAATCGCGCAAGCACGGGGCGCAGCGTGGTACGCAGCTCGGTGGAGGCGTTCTTCGATCAACTGCGCGCCGATGACAAGCTGCTGCACCTGCTCTTGCGTGAGGGCCTGGCCGGTTCGGACGCCTTCAAGCAGGCGGTGGATCGGCAGCTCCGGTTTTTCGAGGACGAATTGCAGGTGGACCTCATCCGGCTGGCGGACGCCACCGGCATACCGCTGCACGAACCGGCACTGGTGGCACGCGCGATCACGCGTCTGGTATTCGCCGTCGGTGCGAGTGCAATGGATCTTCCACGTGAACAGGATCCGAAACAGATCGACGAGCTGACGACGATGGTGAAGATGATCGTGGTCGGTGCACGCGGGATGCACGACGCATCCAAATGACAACGCCGGACAGATGTCCGGCGTTGCAGGTTCCGTGAGAGAAAGCCTCGGACGCACAGGCGCCCGAGAGGGCATGCCGGTTACTGGAGGCCGCAGGTGGGCGCGTAGCCATGCGGTGTCGGATCATTGCAACGGCCGCCGGTCTGGCTGTAGGCCTGGCCTCGCACCGCCCTGACCTGTACGGACGAATCGTCGTGGCAGTTATGGCCACCTATGCTGACCAGGTTGTATCCGGTCGCACAGGTGTGCCTGAACGCGTCCGTCCGCACCTTGGGCAGGCGGTAGTCCCACAGACGAGGCCCGGTGAAGGTGCATTTCCGCGTCATGGTCCCGGCACCAGGGCAGGTCCCGTGATTGCAGAAGTCGATCCCGCCCATGTACGTCCTTGCAGCGGTGGAAGTCGTGTTTGCGTACCTCCACTTGGAGACACGGGTTCCGGAATGCTCGGCGATGCCGACGAACGCCTTCCGCCAGACCTGGATGTCAGTCCGATACCGGCCATACACGGCAGTCGCCTGATTGTCTGGCCCAGACGACAGCATCAGGCTTGGTGCCGCATCGCGCACTGGCAACAGGTGCATGGTCAGCGATTGCGCGAGGCGATGCATGGCGTCCCGTTCAGTCGCATCACTCAGTACGACGCCCCGCGTCGCCCCTGCGCTGTAGGCCAGCGCGTTCAATTTCATCGCCGCGGCACCAAGGTCCGTAGCCAACGCGTGATGATCACGCTCGGTCTCGATCTCCATGGCGTTCGCCCAGCCCTCCGGCAACTCATCTCCACCCAGCTGAGTGGCCAGAACGTAGCCATCGCTACCCCGGACCATTGAATAGGCGTCGATACGGCCCATCTCGCCAGTCTCCTGATCCGGCTCGTCGGGAATGAAGGTCTGCGAACTCATGAACACGATGCCGTTGCCAAGCTTTGCCTCCAACATGCCGTCGCGCTGTCGCGTCATCTGGACGTCGGCGGCCATGCGCTGGTAGAAGTCGGCGGTCTGCATCACCTCGGGAGCAAAGGACGTGCGCGAGGTCATCGTTGCACGCGCAGGGAATTGCCCGGCCGGCGTGCCCGCGGCCCTCGTAGCCAGATCAGCCAGGGCGGACTTTTCCGCTGACAGTGATACGTGCAGATCAGCCGCGCCCAGCGCCTTGCCGAGTCCGGACAGCAGCTGGGCATAGGCAAAGCCTTCCTTCGCTCCGAATTCGTTCTGCTGCGGCGTCCAGTGCGTGGCGTACGATTCGCCGCCAAGCGCCAGGGTGCGCGCCTCGCTGTCGACGACGCGAAGACTGAGCGCACCGGGCGCACCGTTCTCCCCATCCACCGACCTGCGGGCCTCGAAATACAACTCGACGCCCCGGACGGTATACACACCGGCCACTCCAAGCTCCGGATCGGCGAGGAAGAACTTGACGTCCCCGTTCGAGCGTTTTGCCCCCTCAACTTTCGCCACCTCGATTGGCGCCCCCACTGCGGAGCTTGCGAAGGCCGACCCGACGACCAGCGCAATTCCTGCTGCGATCTTTCCCATGTGATTCATATCGACGTTCCCCTAGATGATTTCGCTTGATCCCGATAACACGAAAAAACCAAGAGCGGCCCGATCCTTAGACTGGCCATAACCCTCCGCAAGACAGACGTCGGGGCATGTTTCGTGGCGACTCATGCACGACTGTACACAAACTATACGGTTGTGCATTTTGCAGCGCAGCAATGCGGAATCCACCCACGTCTGCGGGAACAGATGCTCTTGGCCAGACAGGCGTTACAAAAAACCCGCCATTTCGGCGGGCTCGTTCGACCTTGGACTGCTACAGGATGTACCGACTCAAATCCGGGTCCTTCACCAGCTCCCCCAGGTTCGCATCGACGTAGTTGCGGTCGATGGTGATCGCCTGACCGTCGCGGTCGGGGGCTTCGTAGCTGAGGGTGTCGAGCAGGCGTTCAAGCACGGTGTGCAGGCGGCGGGCACCGATGTTTTCCTGGCGCTCATTGACCGTCGCTGCGATCTCGGCGATGCGCTCGATCGCGTCGTCGGTGAACGCGACGCTGACGCCTTCCGTCTTCATCAGCTCAATGTACTGGACGGTCAGCGCGGCCTTGGGCTCGGTCAGGATGCGGATGAAGTCGGCCTTGCTGAGCGCGGACAGTTCGACCCGGATCGGGAACCGGCCCTGCAGTTCGGGGATCAGGTCCGACGGCTTGGCCATGTGGAATGCGCCCGACGCGATGAACAGGATGTGGTCGGTCTTCACCGAGCCGTACTTGGTGCTGACGGTGGAGCCTTCGACCAGCGGCAGCAGGTCGCGCTGCACGCCTTCGCGGGAGACGTCGCCACCGCCGATGTTGTCGCTGCGCTTGGCGACCTTGTCGATCTCGTCGATGAACACGATGCCGTGCTGCTCGCAGGCCTCGATTGCGGCCTCCCGGATCTCTTCCTCGTTGACCAGCTTGCCGGCCTCTTCCTCGATCAGCAGCGGGCGCGCGGCCTTGATCGCGAGGGTCTTTTTGTTGACCTTGCTGCCGGCCATCTGCGAGAACATCTGCCGCAGCTGCTGGCCCATCTCCTCCATGCCGGGCGGAGCCATGATGTCGACGCCGACGTTCATCGCGGTCTCGATGTCGATCTCGCGCTCGTCCAGTTCGCCGGCACGCAGCTGGCGACGCAGCTTGATGCGGGTCTCGGATTCCTGCGCGGAAGGCTCGGCGGCCGCGACCTGCGGATCGAAGCCGATGCCACCGCCAAGACCCTTGGTACGGGTCGGCAACAGCGCATCGAGGATGCGGTCTTCGGCGCGCTCCTCGGCGTGGGTGCGGACCCTGTGCTTGGCCTGCTCGCGGTACAGCTTGACTGCGGTGTCGGCGAGGTCGCGGATGATCTGCTCGACATCCTTGCCGACGTAGCCGACCTCGGTGAAGCGGGTTGCCTCGACCTTCACGAACGGGGCATTGGCCAGGGTCGCCAGCCGCCGCGCGATCTCGGTCTTGCCGACGCCGGTGGGGCCGATCATGAGGATGTTCTTGGGCATGACCTCGTTGCGCATCTCGGGCGCGAGCTGGCTGCGTCGCCAGCGGTTGCGCAGGGCGATGGCGACCGCGCGCTTGGCGTCCTGCTGGCCGACGATGTGGGTGTCCAGCGCCTGCACGATCTCGCGCGGGGTCATGGTGGCGTTCGTGTTGTCCAGTTTCATGCTCACAGTTCTTCCACCACGACGTTGCGGTTGGTGTAGATGCAGACATCGCCGGCGATGTTGATGGCCTCGGTGGCGATGGTCTTGGCGTCCAGCTGGGAGTGCGCCATCAGCGCGCGCGCGGCCGACAGGGCGTACATGCCGCCGGAGCCGATCGCGAGGATGCCGTCGTCGGATTCGATCACGTCGCCGGTGCCGCTGATGACCAGCGAGGTTTCCTTGTCGGCGACGATCAGCAGGGCTTCGAGCTTTCCGAAGCGGCGCTCGGTGCGCCAGTCCTTGGCCATCTCGACGGCGGCGCGGGTCAGTTGGCCGTGCTTTTCGAGCTTGGCTTCGAAGACTTCGAACAGGGTGAAGGCGTCGGCGGCGGCGCCGGCGAAACCGGCGATGACCTGGCCGTCGCGACCAAGCCGGCGCACCTTGCGGGCGTTGGATTTCATCACCGTGTTGCCGAGCGTCACCTGGCCGTCACCGGCGATGGCAACGCGACCGTCGCGACGCACCGAGACGATGGTGGTGGCGTGGAACACATTGGGGTTCTGGCTGGGGTCCATGTGGCCTCCGTTGGTGTCCGCATGAGGTGGGGCCCGGGGGCGGCGGGTTCAAGGTTTGAGATCCTGGTTGTTGCGACTTTGGAGGCGACACAACGACAGCGGCGGATACGGTTGGGGGGCGGCCGTCGGGTGCCGTTTTCAGTCGCCACGATATTCGCTTGGTGAAAACGGCACCCGACGGCCGCTGCAGGTGTTCAGGGCGGTTGATGGAGGAGCCAAGGCGGAGCTGTCGCGCGGTTGCTGCACTCCGGATTGACGGCTGTTCCTGTCGCGTCGTGTGACGTTTCCGGGAGGGTCGTGCGGGGTGTCCAGCCAGCATCAGCGCCGATGTCATACAGGTAGTCTCGACAATGCCTTCAGGCCAAGCGGAGATATCCGGTTCCACCAAGCGAATATCGTGGAGCGACTTGAACCGGATCGCCAATCGTGTTCTTGGAGCTCAGTCCTTGTCTGCAGACTTCCGCTTTGCGCGCGGATGGGTCGTGTCGTAGACCTTGGCCAGATGCTGGAAGTCGAGGTGGGTGTAGATCTGGGTGGTCGCGATGTCGGCGTGGCCGAGCAGTTCCTGCACGCCGCGCAGGTCGCCGGAGGACTCCAGGATGTGGCTGGCGAAACTGTGGCGGAGCATGTGCGGGTGGACGCGTTTGGAAAGGCCTTGTCGCAGGGCCAACTGGCTCAGGCGGTATTGCACCGCGCGCGGGGTGATCGGGCCGTTGCGGCCGGGGAATACCGGGCTGTCGTTGGCGGCACCGGTGGAGGCGCGCCATTCGGCCAGCGCCGCGCGGGCAAATGAACCCAACGGCACGCTGCGTTGCTTGCCGCCCTTGCCGAGTACGGTGACCAGGCCGTCATCCAGATCGAGGTCATGCCAGCACAGGGCGCACAGTTCGCTAAGGCGCAGGCCGGAGGAATAGAACAGCTCCAGCAATGCGCGGTCGCGCAGGCCCAGCGGTGCGTCGGTGGGCACCTCGACCAGCACCTTGACCTCGTCGGCGTCGAGCACCTGCGGCAGCTTTCTCGGCGCCTTCGGGGCACGGATCGCGGCGGCCGGGCTCGCGTCGATGCGACCGTGCCTCAGCAGCCAGCCATAGAAGCTCCGGCAGGCGGACAGACGTCGTTGGAGGCTCTTGGGCGACAGCTTGCGGCGGTGCTCGGCGGCGATGAACGCGCGCAGCGATTCGGTCTGCAGGCCGACCAGGTCCAGTTGCTGCGCGTCCGTCCACTGCGCCAGCGCGGTCAGGTCGCGCCGGTAGGCGTCGAGCGTGTGCGGCGACATCCGCCGCTCGACCGCCAGATGGGACAGGAAGTCCTCGACCGGAGCGCTCATGGCGCGGAGCGGATGTCGCGGCTGCCGCAACTAGCGCGCATACCTCGCCAGTGCCGTTTCCAGCGCCTCGCCCATCATCCGCAGGAACAGCGTGCCCATGCCCGGGAAAAACCGGTTCGGGTCACGGCTTCCCACCGCGATCAGCCCCAGGTTCGGCAGCGGCAGCAAGGCGGTCGACTGCACTTCTTCGGCGCGCAGGCCGTACAGCAGGTCATGCTTTTCAGGCTGCAACCGGCCGCACAGGGGTTCGCCATCGGCCAGGCAATCGCGGAATGCCTGCAGGCGGACGTCCGCGGTGTCGACCACCTGCAGCCAGTCGGCTTCGTCCAGCCCGGGCACCGGCTCGAACAGCACCAGCCGCACGAGGTCGCCGTTGAAATCCTCCGCCAGCGTGGCGGCCATTGCGCGCACGGTGTCGGCGGCGTTGTCCTGCCGCATCAGGGCCAGGGCCAGCTGGTGGGTGCGCACCGCCAGGCGCTCGTTCTCCTGCGCGTTGCCGAACAACTCGCGCAGGCGCTTGGACAGTTCGCGGTTCTTGTCGCGCAGCACTTCCAGTTGATAGCTCGCCAGCGACGCCGCCGAGCCCTCCTCGCGCGGCACCACCAGGGTCAACGAAAGGTCGGGGAACTGCTGCAGGAACGTGGGATGGCGACGCAGCCAGGCGGCGACGTCGTGGGCACCCAGGGTCTCGGTTTTCTCGCTCATGCCATCCACTCTCCTTCAAACACGAATGTCGCCGGGCCGGTCATCGTCATCGGCGCGTCGTCGACGGGCCAGGCAATGCGCAGGTCGCCGCCGGGCAGCGACACCCGCACCTCGCGACCGACGCGGCCACGGCGGCTCAGGATCGCGACCGCCGCACAGGCGCCGCTGCCGCAGGCCAGCGTCTCGCCGACACCGCGCTCGTACACGCGCAGGCGGATATGGTCGCGCGCCACCACCTGGGCAAAGCCGACATTGACCGACTGCGGGAAGGCCGCGTGCTGCTGCAGGCCCTGCCCCATCAGTTCGACCGCCACGGTATCGACGTCATCGACCTCGATCAGCGCATGCGGGTTGCCCATCGACACCGCGCCGACCGAGATGATCGAGCCGCGCACCGGCAGCACATACGCCTCGCGCACGGCATCGAAACCGCGCAGTGGAATGCGCTCCGGCTCGAACTGGGGAACGCCCATGACCACCCGGACGCTGCCGTCGCCGTGCCGATCCACGGCATGGGTGCCGGTCGGACTGTCGAGGTTGAACGCACCGGTGACCGGTGCGGCACCGTCGCGCACCAGCCAGGCGGCGATGCAGCGTGCGCCATTGCCGCACTGCCCCGCCGACGAGCCATCCGCATTCCAGATGCCGTAGCTGGCGACCGAGCCCGGCGCGCGCGCGTCCTCGACGGTGAGGATCTGGTCGCAACCGACGCCGCGGTGGCGGTCGCCCAGTGCACGGCACCATTCGGGGCTCGGGGCCGAGACGCCACCGCGCAGGTCCAGCACGACGAAGTCGTTGCCCGCGCCGTGCATCTTGCTGAAACGCAGCACGGAGCGTGCCACGGTGTTGGCGGGTTCAGCCATTCCCGTCGTCGGCGTCGACGGCATCGGGAATGGCGTCCTGTTCGGGAGCGTCATCGTCGACCGGCAATACCCGGTCGGTATCGACATCCGGCTCCACGTCGGTATCGGCCGCCGGGACGGCGTCGGGCATCACCAGCGGGCCGCTGTTGCCGCAACCGGCAAGCGCAAGCGGCAGCGCGACGAGGACGGACATCAGGCAAAGCGAGAGTCGTATGTTCATCGCCGAAGTGTAACGGCGGCGGCGGCAGCTGCGTAATTCGAAGCCGCGTAGTCTGGCGTTGTGGCATTCATGACTGCGCCGGCTCCGGTCGCAGCCACAGCCACAGCGCGACCACCGCCATGATCCCGGTGCCGGTGGCCGCCATCCACCAGCGCGGCGCGGTCAGGAACAGGATCGCCGCGCAGACCGCCATCGAGACGCTGGCCAGCCACTTGGCCCGGCGCGCGACGGCACCGGAGCGCTGCCAGTCCCGGATCATCGGCCCGAACACGCGGTGCGCCTGCAGCCGGTCGTGCAGGCGTTGCGAGCCCCGGGCAGCGGCATAGGCGGACAGCAGGATGAACGGAACGGTCGGCAATCCCGGCACCACCACGCCGACCACGCCCAGCCCCAGCGCGAGATAGGCCACCAGCCACCAG
>DATJBR010000094.1:0-1995 GCA_035515255.1 Lysobacter sp.
CCGCGTAACCGGGGTGGGTCAGGATCGTCCGCTGGCGTTCGACCGCATAACTCTCGGCCAAAAAGGCCTTCAGGTCGGCGTCCGGGTACAGGTGCCCAAAGGTTTCGACGAAGGTTTGCGTGGCCAGTTGCGACAGCACCCTGGCATCGGCCGGCATCGCGCGACGGATGACGGGATCCGACCCCACTTATTCCACCGCGGGCTCGTCGGCCTTGGCCGCCTTCGGCCGGACCGACACGTGCACCTCGGCCAACTGCGCGTCGGGAATCGGCGACGGCGCGCCGGTCATCGGGCATTGCGCGCCGGTGGTCTTCGGGAACGCGATCACGTCGCGGATCGATTCGGTGCCGGCCATCAACGCGGCGATGCGGTCGATGCCGAACGCGATGCCGCCGTGCGGCGGTGCGCCGTACTTGAGCGCGTCGAGCAGGAAGCCGAACTTGGCCTGCGCCTCCTCGGCATCGATGCCCAGCAGTTCGAACACCGCCGACTGCATCGCCGGGCGGTGGATGCGGATCGAACCGCCACCGATCTCGTTGCCGTTGAGCACCATGTCGTAGCCGCGCGAGACTGCGGTCTTTGCATTCGCCTGCAACTCGGCGACGTCATCCACCGCCGGCGCGGTGAACGGGTGATGCAGGGCCACGTAGCGCTGCGCTTCGTCATCCCACTCGAACATCGGGAAATCCGTGACCCACAAAGGCTCCCAGCCGTCGCGCACCAATCCCAGATCCTTGCCCAGCTTGAGCCGCACCGCGCCCATGAATTCCGAGGCGGTGTTGTAGGCCGCCGCGCCGAACAGGACCAGATCGCCCGCCTGCGCGCCGGTCGCCTGCAGGATCGCGGCGAGGGTCGTGTCGTCGAGGAATTTCGCGATCGGCGAGTTCACACCTTCACGGCCCTTCGCCGGGTCCTCGACCTTCATCCACGCCAGACCCTTCGCGCCGTACTTGGCCGCGTGCGCACCGATGTCGTCGATCTGCTTGCGCGACAACGTTGCCGCTCCGGGCGCGCGCAGCGCGATCACGCGACCGTCCTCCGCATTGGCCCAGTCGGTGAACACCTTGAACCCGCAGTCCTTGACCAGCGCGGCGATGTCGGTGAACTCCATCTCGATGCGCAGGTCCGGCTTGTCGGAACCGAAGCGGCGCATGGCCTCGGCCCAGGTGATGCGCGGGAACGGCTGGGCCAGCTCGACCTGCATCACGTCACGGAAGGCCTCGCGGATCATCGCCTCGGCGGTGTCCTGCACGTCGCGCTCCTCGACCCAGGCGAACTCCATGTCGAGCTGGGTGAATTCCAGCTGGCGATCGGCGCGCAGGGCCTCGTCGCGGAAGCAGCGGGCGATCTGGTAATAGCGGTCGAAGCCGGCCACCATCAGGATCTGCTTGAACAGCTGCGGGCTCTGCGGCAACGCATAGAACTCGCCCGGGTGCATCCGCGCCGGCACCAGGAAGTCGCGCGCGCCTTCCGGCGTGGCCTTGGTCAGGATCGGGGTCTCGATGTCCTGGAAGTCGCGCGCGTCCAGCCAGCGCCGCAACGCCTGCACCAGCTTGGTCCGGGTGCGCATCTTGCGCTGCATCTCCGGCGTACGCAGGTCGAGGTAGCGGTACTTCAGGCGGATGTCCTCGCCCGGGTTCTCGTGGGCGTGGAACGGCAGCGGCTCGGCCTTGTTCAGCACCTCGATGTGGGTCGCCACCACTTCGACCTGGCCGGTCTTGATCCTGTTGTTGACCGCCTGGCGCCTGCGCACGGTGCCGGTGATCCGCAGGCAGTCCTCGTAACCGACCTGGGCCGCGGTGGCGATGACCTCGGCATTGCCGGCCACCTCGGCCGCCGGCTCGGCGACCACCTGGACGATGCCCTCGTGGTCACGCAGGTCGATGAAACACAGGCCGCCGAGGTCGCGGGCGACGTCGGCCCAGCCACACAGGGTCACGGTCTGGCCGATCATGGATTCTTCGATCAGGCCGCAGAAATGGGTACGCATGGGGG
>DATJBR010000095.1:0-2373 GCA_035515255.1 Lysobacter sp.
GCTTCGTCCGCTTCGAGCAGGACCTCGGCGACCTGCCATTGAACTGGTACGCCGGCATCGGCCACACCGAACGCATGCCCGACTACTGGGAGCTGTTCTCGCCCGACCGCGGACCGACGGGTTCACTCAACGCCTTCGCCGGGACCGACACCGAAAAGACCACCCAGCTCGATATCGGCCTGCAGTACCGCACCAAGCGCGTCGATGCCTGGGTGTCGGCCTACGCCGGCCGGATCGACGACTACATCCTGTTCCGCTACCAGCCCGGCGGCATGATGGGCCCGATGTCCTCGGTATCGAACGTGGACGCGAAGATCCACGGCGGCGAGCTGGGTATCGAGTATCGGCCTGGCCAGTGGAAGCTTGGCGGCACCCTCGCCCACGCCTGGGGCGCAAACCGTGATGCCAGCACTCCGTTGCCGCAGATGCCGCCACTGGAAGCGCGCCTGTCGCTGGGCCGGGACGATGGCCGCTGGACGTTCGGCACCCTGCTGCGGGCGGTCGCCGCGCAGGAGCGGATCGCTCCGGCGCAGGGCAGCGTGGTCGGCCAGGACCTCGGCCCGAGCGCGGGCTTCGCCACCTTCGCCGTCAACGGCGGGTATCGCTTCAACGAAAAAGCGCAGCTGACGGTCGGCGTCGACAACGTGTTCGACCGCACGTACAGCGAGCATCTCAACCTGGCCGGCAACGCCGACTTCGGCTACCCCGCCGACCCGGTGAGGATCCACGAACCCGGACGTACCGCCTGGGTGAAGCTCAATCTGACGTACTGAGTCCGCGCGGCTCCAGCGCGGTTCAACTCGCCGCGGTCATCCCGTCATGGATGACCGCGGCGCAGCCCCGGAGCCGGCGCCCCTATGCCGGCTTGCCCTGCCCGAACAGGATCCTGCGCTCCTCGTCGGTCATCGGGCCTTGCGAATACGCGGTCGACGGATCCTCGTAGACCTTGATCGTCGCCGGCCGCCGCCTGATCGCCTCGAACCAGCGGGCGAGGTGGGGGAAGTCCTCCAGTCGCTGCCCGTGCGCCTCATGCGGGACGATCCACGGATAGGTCGCCATGTCCGCGATCGAGTACGTATCGGCAATGAACTCCCGCCCTTCCAGCCGGCGGTCGAGCACGCCGTACAGCCGGGTGACCTCGCGCGTGTAGCGCTCGATGCCGTAGGGCACCGGCTCGGGCGCGTAGACGCGGAAGTGACCGGCCTGCCCGGCCATCGGCCCGAGTCCGGCCACCTGCCAGAACAGCCACTGCAGCGCCTGGAAGTGGGCGCGTTCGTCGACGGGCATGAAGCGCCCGGTCTTCTCGGCCAGGTACAGCAGGATCGCACCGGACTCGAACAGCGCCAGCGGCTCGCCACCCATGACCGGCTTGTGGTCGACGATCGCCGGCATCTTGCCGTTCGGCGAGATCGCCAGGAAATCCGGCAGGAACTGGTCGCCCTTGCCGATGTTCACCGGGATGGTGCGGTACTCCAGACCCGCTTCTTCCAGGAACAGGCGGATCTTGTAGCCGTTGGGGGTGGGCCAGTAATACAGGTCGATCATGACGAAACCTCGCGTATTTCCAATGCCGGTCAGCCTACCCACCGTCGCGCCGGTCGGCGTTAGCGTAATCGGGACTGAGCATTCCAGCGTCCCGCATGCACCGCCGGCGGGGGTGGACGCCGGTCCTCAGTCACGGCCCGGCAGCGCCCGCTCGATCAATTCCGCCAATGGCAAGCCGGCCGGCAAGGTCCCCATCGCCAGCCCGTGCGCGCCGCCCAGGCGGCTGCGACAGAACGCATCGGCCGCCGGGCTGCGGGCCCGCAGCAGCAGGCTGCCCTGCAACGCCAACGCGAGACGCTCGACGAAATGACGGGCATCGGCGGGATCGATCCCGGCTCCGTCCTGCAACGGCCCGCGAAGGCGCTCGACCGCGACCGCATGATCGGGATGGCCATTGCCGGCCATCTGCAACTCGGCCCACAGCGCGGCGCCGGTCTCCGGCTCCCGCGACAGTGCACGCAACACATCCACACACTGGATGTTGCCACTGCCCTCCCAGATCGAGTTCAACGGCGCCTGCCGATACAGCCGCGGCAGGATCGACTCCTCGATGTAGCCGTTGCCGCCGAGGCACTCCTGCGCCTCGTTGACGAACGCCGGTGCGCGCCGGCACACCCAGTACTTGCCGATCGCGGTGGCGACCCGTGACAACGCCGCCTCGGCGGGATCGCGCGGCGCAGCATCGACCGCGCGGGCGACCCGCATCGCAAGCACCAGCGCGGCTTCGGCCTCGATCGCCAGATCCGCCAGCACGTTGCGCATCAGCGGTTGCTCCGCCAGCGGTTTGCCGAATGCGCTGCGGTGACGCGCGTGATGGATCGCCTGCGC
>DATJBR010000096.1:0-4192 GCA_035515255.1 Lysobacter sp.
CGCTTCGGGCAGTTCGATCACGAACACCGCACCGCCGCCCGGGCGGTCCTCGTACCAGAGCTGGCCGCCGGCATTGACCACGATCTGCTTGGCCAGCGACAGGCCCAGTCCGCTGGACACACCGTCGTCGTCGTCGTCGACCAGCCGGGTGAACGGCTTGAACAGTTCGCGCTGCTGGTAGTCGGGAATCCCCGGGCCGCGGTCGGCCGCCACCAGCTGCCAAAACCCCGGAGCGCCGTTGCGGCCGGCCAGCAACAACTCGCCGCCGGGCGCGTATTTCATCGCGTTGCTGACGAGGTTTTCGCTGAGCTGGCGCAGCACCCGGGGGTCGATGGCGACCTTGGCCCCGGCCGGTGGCGACGACAGCTTCAAGGTGATGCCGTGCGCGTCGAGCTGGAACTCGTAGCGCTGCGCCAGCCAGTCCAGGGTGCTGCCGAGGTCGGCGCAAACGTGGTCGCGGGGTTGGCCGTCGCGCAGCGCGCCGGCCTGGCTTTCCAGATAGTGGTGGATGTAGCCCAGGGCGTCGCCGGCGCTCTCGTGGATCATTTCCAGGTAGCGCGGAATGCGTTCGGGCTTGCAGCCGTGGTTGCGCAGGATGTCGCTGGCGAACAGCACGCTGGACAGCGGGTTCTTCAGGTCGTGGGCGACCAGGTTGACCAGCTCCTGGCGCTCGTGGGCGACGCGTTCAAGACGGTCGCGGGTGAGCTTCAGGCCGACGTGCGCATTGACCCGCGCCAGCAGTTCCTCGGGCAGGAACGGTTTGGTGACGTAGTCCACCACGCCCGCCTCGAACGCCCGCAGCAGCAGGTCGCGGTCGTGGGCGGCAGTCACGAACACCACCGGTATCCGCAGCGGCGGCACCTGCTCACGCAAGGCCGACAGCACGTCGAAGCCGTCCATCCCCGGCATCATCATGTCGAGCAGGATCAGGTCCGGCACCGATTCGGCGTAGCGCGCCAGGGCCTCCTCGCCGGTGGCCGCGGTGACCACGCGGTAGCCCTGGCGTGTCAGCAGCGTGCTGACGACCCGCAGGTTCGCCGCCTGGTCGTCGACGACCAGGATGTTGCCCAGCGTGGTGGCGGTTGGCGTCATGTCGATCCTTGGGCAAGCTGGCCCGTCCCCAGGGCCAGTATGGTCTGAAACGCAAAATGCGGGAGAAAGCGGGCGCGGAATGGAGCGGGAGTGTCTGCCGCGCCGGATTGTTCATGCTCGACGTGCATCAAGTCCTGCGCGGACGCCCCCTACAGCTGGCGCCATTGGCCGGGCAACAGCGTGTCCAGCCGGTATCCGCCAACCGCCACCCGCACCAGGCGAAGGGTCGGCAGGCCGACGGCGGCGGTCATGCGTCGCACTTGGCGGTTGCGTCCTTCGCTGATGACCAGCTCGAGCCAGGCGTCCGGAACGCTCTTGCGGAACCGCACCGGTGGCTCGCGTGGCCACAGGGCCGGCACGTCGACACGGCGGACGCTCGCCGGCAGGGTGGGGCCGTCCTTCAACACGACGCCGTCCCGCAGCGCGGCCAGCTGTGCATCCTGCGGGTCCCCTTCCACCTGCACCCAGTAGGTCTTGGGCTGCTTGTGGCGCGGATCGGTCAGCCGGTGGGCCAGAGCGCCGTCATCGGTCAGCAGCAGGAGGCCTTCGCTGTCGTAGTCCAGCCGGCCGGCGGCGTAGACCTTCGGCGGCAGGCCGAAGCCGGCGAGGGTCTGTCGCGGCGGTTCGGGGGCGGCGCCTGCATCCCTAGCACTCGCACTTCCCTGTGCGTCGTCCGTGAACTGGCACAGGACCCGGAACGGTTTGTTGAACGCGATCAGCAAGGGTGGGCTCAGCCGGGTTTCCTGAACCGCAGGGTCATCCGGTCGCTCTCGCCGATCGTCTGGTACTTCGCGTTGTCGACGGGCTCGTGGTTGTTGCCCGGCGGCAGGGTCCACACGCCGTTGGGGTGGTCCTTGGTATCGAGCGGATTGGCGTTGATCTCGCTGGTGGCGTCGAGCGTGAAGCCGGCGGCCTCGGCCATCGCGATCACCTGGTCCTGGCCCACGTAGCCGCTGTCGTCATCGTCGGCGACGTCGCCGGTGGCGCGGTGCTCGACCACGCCCAGGGTGCCGCCAGGTTTGAGCACGGCGAAGAACGCGTCGAACATGCCCTGCGCCTGGCCGGCCTTGCGCCAGTTGTGCACGTTGCGGAACGTCAGCACCACGTCGGCGGTGCCGGGGCTGCCGAACACCGGCGCGGCCGGGTTGTAGGCCACCATGTTGGCGCGGTCGAACTGCAGCGGCGCGGCGGCGAACTTCGCTTCCAGCGTGTCCTTGCTGCGCTGCTGGTAGTCGCGGCCGCGGCCTTCCGGGAGCGATTCCGGATCGACCACGGCGGCGATGTAGTTGCCGTCCTCGTACAGGAAGGGGGCGAGGATCTCCGCGTACCAGCCGGAGCCGGGGGTGATCTCGACCACGGTCTGGCCGGGTTGCAGGCCGAAGAACTCCAGCGTTTCCAGCGGGTGGCGGTATGCGTCGCGGGCGGTGTCCTCGGGGGTCCGCCAGGCGCCGTCCACCGCCGCCTGCAGGCGGGCGGTGGTATCGGCGTCCTGTTGCGGGTTGGGTGCATCCGCCGCCGCTTCGGGACTTCCGCCGGCGCTCACCGCGTCGGGCTGGTTGGTGCAGGCGACCAGCAGGAAGGGAGCAAGCAGGCACGGGGCAAGCATGGCGAGCAGCGGGCGGTTCATGCGGTGGCTCCTGGGGCGGTGAAGGGTCAGCCTAGTCGATCAGGCGTTCGTCAACGCGGCCAGCGCGGCATTGAACGTCGCACTGGGGCGCATGGCCTTGTCCAGCAGGACCAGGTCGGGCTGGTAGTAGCCCTGCATGTCCACTGCCGGACCCTGGGCGGCGTTGAGCTCGCCGACGATGGTCGCCTCGTTGTCGGTCAGCGCCTTCGCCAGCGGGGCGAACGTGGCCTTCAGCGCGTCGTCCTCGTCCTGTGCGGCCAGCGCCTGCGCCCAGTACATCGCCAGATAGAAGTGGCTGCCACGGTTGTCGAGTTCGCCAGTCTTGCGCGAGGGCGACTTGTCGTTGTCGAGGAACGCGCCGGTGGCCTCGTCCAGCGTCCTGGCCAGCACGCGGGCGGCGGCATTGTCGTAGCGCTGGCCCAGATGCTCCAGCGACGCGGCCAGGGCCAGGAACTCGCCGAGCGAGTCCCAGCGCAGGTGGTTTTCCTCGACGAACTGCTGCACGTGCTTGGGCGCGGAACCGCCGGCGCCGGTCTCGAACAGGCCGCCGCCGGCCATCAGCGGCACGATCGACAGCATCTTCGCGCTGGTGCCCAGCTCCAGGATCGGGAACAGGTCGGTCAGGTAGTCGCGCAGCACGTTGCCGGTCACCGAGATGGTGTCCTTGCCGGCGCGGATGCGCTCCAGCGACAGCTTCGCCGCCGCGACCGGATCGAGGATGCGGATGTCCAGGCCGCTGGTGTCGTGGTCCTTCAGGTACTGCTCGACCTTGGCGATGATCTGGCGGTCGTGTGCGCGCTGCGGATCGAGCCAGAACACCGCCGGCATGTGGCTCAGGCGGGCGCGGGAGACGGCCAGCTTGACCCAGTCGCGGATCGGCGCGTCCTTGGTCTGGCACATGCGCCAGATGTCGCCGGCCTCGACCGCGTGCTGCATCAGCACCGTGCCGGCCTCGTCGACCACGCGCACCGTGCCGTCGGCAGGAATCTGGAAGGTCTTGTCGTGGCTGCCGTATTCCTCGGCCTTCTGCGCCATCAGGCCGACGTTGGGCACCGTACCCATCGTGGCCGGGTCCAGCGCGCCGTTGGCCTTGCAGTCGTCGATGACCGCCTGGTACACGCCGGCGTAGCAGCGGTCGGGGATCACCGCCTTGGTGTCCTGACGCTGGCCGGCGGCGTTCCACATCTTGCCCGAGTCGCGCAGCATCGCCGGCATCGATGCATCGACGATCACGTCGCTGGGCACGTGCAGGTTGGTGATGCCCTTGTCGGAGTCGACCATCGCCAACGCCGGAAGGGTGGCGTACCCGGCCTGCAGGTCGGCGGTGATGGCGGCCTGCCGGTCGGCCGGCAAGGTCTTGATCTTCGCGTACAGGTCGCCGATGCCGTTGTTGGCATCGAAGCCGATCGCGGCCAGCTCGGTCGCGTACTTGGCCAGCACGTCGGCATAGAAGCGCTTGACCGCGACGCCGAA
>DATJBR010000097.1:0-10560 GCA_035515255.1 Lysobacter sp.
GATACCGACCCCGGTGTCGACGATGCGCTTGCGCTGTTGATGGCCTTCAACGACGAACGCCATGCCGTAGTCGGACTGACCATCGCCGCCGGCAATGTCGGCCTGGCGCACACGGTCGGCAATGCGCTGAAGCTGTGCGACGTGGCCGACGTGGACGTGCCGGTGTTTGCCGGCTGTGACGCGCCGCTGCTGCACCCGGCGCTCGATGCCGCCTACGTGCACGGCCAGGACGGATTCGGCGATATCGGCTACACCCCGTCGACCCGCCGCGCCGAGACCGAACACGCCGCGCTGGCGATCCTGCGCCTGTCACATCAGTACGCGGGCAAGCTGCTGCTCGTCGCGCTCGGCCCGCTGACCAATCTGGCGCTGGCGCTCAAGCTGGATCCGAGCCTGCCCTCGCGCATCGGCCGGCTGGTGGTGATGGGCGGCGCGGTCAGCGCGCACGGCAACATGACCCCGGCGGCGGAGTTCAACATCGCCTTCGATCCGGAAGCCGCCCACATCGTGCTGACCGCGTTCCCGCAGTTCGAGCTGGTCGACTGGGAGGCGACCGTCGCCCATGGCCTGCCGCACGCGCAGGTGGTGGACTGGTTGGCCGCTGACAGCCCGCGCGCGCGGTTCTTCCGGGACATCTCGCGCAAGACCCGGGAGTGGTCGGTCGACCGCCGCGGCGACGACTGGTTCGCCGCCGACGCGCTGGCAATGGCGCACGCGCTGCATCCGCAGGGTGCTACCGAACTGGTGTTGCGCCCGCTGGCGGTTGAACTGGAGGGCCGCCATACCCGTGGCGCGACCGTGGTCGACTGGCAGCGCGAGCACGGCGGGACCGACAACGCCACCATCCTGATGCGTTATGACCGGGGCCGGTTTGAACAACTGGTCCGGCTGGCGCTGGCGGCCGGATAGGACCTGCGGCCGAGGGATGGCGACCGGTTGAAGGAGCCCGCGAAACCCAGGCTTGCACGACGTGGCGGACGACCGCTATACTTGCCCGCTTCCTTCCGCATAAATTGGTGAGTGCCAATGAAAGCCGGCATCCATCCCGAATACCGCGAAGTCGTGTTCCAGGACGTGACCAGCGACTTCCAGTTCCTGACCCGCTCGACCCTTGGCAGCAAGGAGTCGGTCAAGTGGGAAGACGGCAACGAGTATCCGCTGATCAAGATCGACATCTCGTCGGCCTCGCACCCGTTCTACACGGGCAAGCACAAGATCATGGATACCGGTGGCCGCGTGGACAAGTTCCGCAAGCGTTACGCCCAGAAGTAATTCTCGGCCGCGCCGCGCGCTGTATATCCGGGTTTTTGTCAACGGCTGCCGAAAGGCGGCCGTTGTCGTATGTGGCCGCACTGCAACGCTGCATCACGCATTCTCGCGATTCTCGCCGGGCCATGCGGTACAGCACTGTGCGATAATTGGACGTTCGCGGATTGTCGCGATCCTTTGTCCCCCCTCCCGTTTCGCGCCCCGCGCGAACGCGTAAGACATGAGGAGCTTTTTGTGTCCGATTCGTCGTCCGGCCTGAGCCAGGCCACCCTGACCGTTGGCGACAACAGCGTCGACCTGCCGGTTCAGCACCCCACCTTGGGTGCCCCCTGTATCGACATCGCCAGGCTGCCCAAGGGCACCGGTTGCTTCACCTACGACCCCGGCTTCACCGCCACTGCCAGTTGCAAGTCCGCGATCACCTACATCGACGGCGACAAGGGCGTGCTGCTGTATCGCGGCTATCCGATCGAGCAGTTGGCGCAGAGCTCCAGCTTCCTGGAAGTCGCCTACCTGCTGATCAACGGCGAGTTGCCCAACAAGGCCGAGTCGACCGCGTTCGAGCACGACGTCACCCACCACACGATGATGCACGAGGCCTACAAGGGCTTCCTGGGCGGCTTCCGCCATGACGCGCATCCGATGGCGATGCTGGTCGGTATGCTCGGTTCGATGGCCAGCTTCTACCACAACGAACTGGATCTGGAAGACCCGCAGCAGCGTCGCCTTGCCGCGATCCGCCTGATCGCCAAGGTGCCGACCATCGCCGCCGCCTGCTACCGCCACTCGGTGGGCTGGCCGCTCAACTACCCGCGCAACAACCTCGACTACACCACGCGCTTCCTGCACATGATGTACGAGGTGCCGACCGAGCCGTTGGAGCTGAATCCGGTCGCGGCCAAGGCGATGGATCTGCTGTTCATCCTGCACGCCGACCACGAGCAGAACGCGTCGACCTCGACCGTGCGGCTGGTCGGTTCGACCGGTGCCAACCCGTATGCCTGCCTCGCCGCCGGCGTCGCCGCGTTGTGGGGTCCGGCGCACGGTGGCGCCAACGAAGCCGTGCTCAAGATGCTCAACCAGATCGGCAGACCGGAGAACGTGCAGTCGGCGATCGACAAGGCCAAGGACCGGGATTCGGGCTTCCGCCTGATGGGCTTCGGCCACCGGGTGTACAAGAACTACGATCCGCGCGCGGCGCTGGTGCGCAAGATGACCCACGAAGTGCTGGGCCAGCTTGGCGTCAACGATCCGTTGCTGGACGTGGCGATGAAGCTGGAAGAGGCCGCGCTGAAGGACGACTACTTCGTGGAGCGCAAGCTGTATCCGAACGTCGATTTCTACTCCGGCATCATCTACAAGGCGCTCGGCATCCCGGTGGAGATGTTCACCGTGATGTTCGCCATCGCGCGCACCGCTGGCTGGGTGGCGCACTGGCTGGAGCAGCAGGACGATCCGGAAAACAAGATCGGCCGTCCGCGCCAGATCTACACCGGTGCGGTCCAGCGCGATTACGTCGGCATGGACAAGCGCTGAGCTGCGTCGGCTTGAAGTGAGCCTGCGTGTGAGGCGCAGGCTGCTGCCACGCAGGATCGGCAGTTCGTGCAAGGGAAGAGGCTCCACGCAGGTGGGGCCTTTTTCGTGTGCGCAGGGTTTGTACGCGTGGTTTTTCCTGCATGTTCCGGAGGGATGCCGGCTTCAGATGTCCCGCGCGGCTATGTCCTCGTCGGCCAGCAGTCGCCGGACCTGGGTCGCGGTCGCGCGAGGTATCGGATTGTCTTCACCCGCCCGTAGTGGGGGTTGGCGCAATTGCGCCAGCGGCAGCACGGTCAGTTCGAAGGCGATGTCATCGGCGCTGAAACGCCACACCGGAAACTCGCCGCTGCGCTGGCGATCCAGACGCAGGCGACGACTGCCGGAGTCGGCCGGAATCGCATGCTGCTGCAGGTGCCGGGCCACCGCATCGGCATCATCATCATGCAGATGCAGCTCCACCGGGCTGTGCGCATCGGCGGTGCCCTCCAGTACGGCTCCGGCAAGGCGCGGCTGGAACGGCTCGAAGAACGCCATCGCCTGCAGGGCTGCTTCGCGACGCAGCCTGGATTGCGCCGCGGTGTCGGGCCGGAACAGACGCTGGTACTCGCGCAACGCCTCCTCGATGTCGTGATGGCGCGGTTGGCAGGCCGGGTCGGCGATGCCCAGCCGTTGCGCGGCCTTGAGCCGGGCTTGCTGGTAGTCGTGCAGCCCGTCCTCGGCGATCAGCCGCGCGGCCTCCTGCGCCAGTCGATGGCGCTGCCCGGCGAGACGGGCCTGGTTGCGGGGCGGGGCGGAAGGCCCCGTGGCAGGTGTGCGTCCGTGTTTGCGGGAGCGTTTCCCGGCGTGGCGTGGCATGGCGACCTCCGCGCGCAGGCGTGATGCGGGATCCGGGGGGTCGCCACCGGCTCGATGCGAGCGGTGGCGGATTGCGGGTCAGGACGGTGTGCGTGTCAGCGCATACCTGTAACAGGTGTATCAGAAGATATCGAAGGACTCTTCGGCGGGCTCGAACTGGTCATCGTCGTAATCGACGTAGCTTTGCAGCCGCTCCAGGTCCTCCACCTTGATCCATTCCGGGATCCCGCCGCTGCCGGCGGGCAGCAGGCTGCCGTTGGCGGAGACGAACACCTCGACCATGCCGTCCGGCGGGGTATTGGCGGCGACCGGACGATCTTCCAGCGCCACCCGCATGAAATCGATCCAGATCGGCAGTGCGGCCTGGCCGCCGTACTCGCCGCGTCCCAGGGACTGGAAGTTGTCCCGGCCGACCCACACCGTGGTGGCGAGATTGCCGCCGAAGCCCGAGAACCACGCGTCGCGGTGTTCGTTGGTCGAACCGGTCTTGCCGCCGACATCCTCGCGGCCCAGCACCTTGGCCCGCGTGCCGGTGCCGCGCAGGACCACGTCGCGCATCATCGAAGTCATCTGGTAGGCGACGCGGCTGTCGATCGCGCGGGGAGCCACGACCATGTCGGCCGGAGGCTCGATCGGGGTGGTGTCGACGGGCTTGTCCTGATTCGCCGGAGTCGGAGCGACCGCAGGACCAAGGTTGAAGCCGCCGACGGTCGCCGCTGCGCGCGTGGCCTTGGTATTGCCGGCACCATCGCAATAGGGGCATGCCGTGGCCGGGTTCTCTTGGAAGATCACCGCGCCATCGCGATCCTTGACCTGGTCGATGAACCACGGATCGACCCGGAATCCGCCATTGGCGAATGCCGCGTACCCGCGCGCGACCGACAGCGGGGTCAACGATGCGGTTCCCAGCGACATCGACAGATTGGGCGGCAGGCTGGATTCCTCGAAGCCGAAGTGGCTGATGTACTTGCGAGCGTAATCCACCCCGATGGCATCCAGCAGGCGCACCGACACCAGGTTGCGCGAGCGCACCAGCGCCTCGCGCAGGCGCATCGGGCCCGAGAACTTGCCGTCGTCGTTCTGCGGCCGCCACTCGTGGCCGCGCCGGTCCTTGAACACGACCGGGGCGTCGAGCACGATCGAGGCCGGATTGAAGCCGCGCTCCAGCGCGGCGGCGTACAGGAAGGGCTTGAAGCTCGACCCGGGTTGACGCAGTGCCTGGGTGGCGCGGTTGAATTTGCTGCCGGCAAAGCTGAAGCCGCCGGAAAGCGCACGCACTGCGCCGGTATCGGCCTCCAGCGAAACCAGCGCCGACTCCCCGCGCGGAATCTGCGTCAGTTCGTAACGGGGCGCGGCCGGTGCGGTGACGGCCGTGTCGTCGTTGCCCTTCTTGCTTGCCGGAGCCTCGACGACCTGATGGACGCGGACCAGATCGCCGCGTTTGAGCAGGCTGGCCGGGCTGCGTCCGCCCCAGCCCTGGTTGCGATCCAGCGTGATCTGGCGCCCGCTGGGCAGGACCGCGGTGACGCTGTTGCCGGCGCTGTCCAGCACAATCGACGGGATCATGTCGGATTGGACCGGTATGCCGCGCAGCCGCGCGCGCGTCGTGTCGGCATCTTCGTCATCGGCCAGGTCGAAGTGCTGCTCCACGCCATGCCAGCCGTGCCGCTTGTCGTAGACCACCAGCCCGTCGCGCACCGCCTGATTGGCCGCGCGCTGCATCGTCGGGTCGATCGTGGTGGTGACGTGGTAACCCTTGGTCAGCGCCTCGGCGCCGTAACGGGCGACCATTTCCTGCCGCACCATTTCCGACACGAACGGCGCATACAGCTGGATCGGCGGTTCGTGCGGGCTGGCATGCATCGGTACGGCCTGGGCCTGGGTCATCTGCGCCGGCGAGATGAAGTCCAGTTCGGCCATCCGCTGCAGGATGTAGTCGCGCCGCACCCGCGCGCGTTCCGGATTGCTCAGCGGGTTGCCGCTGGAGGGGAACTTGGGTATGCCGGCCAGCGAGGCGATCTCGTCCAGATCCAATTCGTCCAGCTTCTTGCCGTAGTAGAACTCGGCCGCCGCCGCCACGCCGTAGGCACGGTTGCCGAAGAAGCTCTTGTTGAGGTACAGCTCGAAAATCTCGTCCTTGGACAGCTCGTTTTCCATCCGCCATGCCAGCATCATCTCGGCGATCTTGCGGGTGTAGCTGTATTCCGAACTCAGGAAGAACTGGCGCGCGACCTGCTGGGTGATCGTCGAGCCGCCCGGCACGCGCTCGTCCCTGGTGGTGGCCAGCAGCCATACCGCCCGCGCCACGCCGCGGTAGTCGACGCCGTGGTGCTCGTAGAAGCGGCTGTCCTCGATCGCGATGAAGGCCTGCTTCAAGGTTTCCGGTACCACGGCGATGTCGATCGGGTAACGGCGGGTCTCGCCGAACACCGCCATCAGCCGGCCGTCGCGCGCATACACGTACATCGGTTCCTGCAACTCGACATCGTGCAGGGTCTCCACGTCGGGGAGCTTCGGGGCGATCAGGTAATACAGCGTGCCCAGTGCGATGGCGCCAAGCAGGCCCAGGCCGATGATCGAGAACAGGATCCAACGCAGGAAACGACGAAAACGGGAAGGCATCAAGAAGTTCCGGATTGCGGCTGTCGTGGTCGGTGGAGTATAGAGTGAGCGCAGGAGGGCTACCGGACCGACCAGCACCGCCGTATCAGGAGAGCTATGATCCGGCGGGGCCGTCATTTTGGGGCATGACCTTTTGGGGCAAAAGCGGGCACTGCTGGGCAATTGGCGATTGAAGTGGTTGCGGGCTTGTGAAAAGTCCGTTATCTAGGACACGGTCACAAGCAGGTGCGCGCAAGCATCTGGTGGCAAGGGGAGATAACTTTGGGCGTCATCAAGAAGAGCCAGCCGGCACTCGTCGGTGTGGATATCAGTTCGACTGCGGTCAAGCTTTTGCAGCTTTCACGGGCGGGCAACCGCTATCGCGTGGAGCATTACGCGGTCGAGCCGCTGCCGCCCAACGCGGTGGTGGAGAAGAACATCGTCGAGCCGGAAGCCGTGGGCGAGGCGATCAAGCGGGCCATGGCCCGTTCGGGAACCCGCGCAAAACACGCCGCCGCGGCAGTGTCCGGATCGGCGGTGATCACCAAGGTGATCCCGATGCCGGCCGAGCTGGAAGGCGACGAGCTGGAAGCGCAGGTCGAGCTGGAAGCGGTCAACTACGTGCCGTATCCGATCGAGGAAGTGAACCTCGATTTCGAAGTGCTCGGCGAGATGCCCGGCAGTCCGGAGTCGGTGCAGGTGCTGCTTGCCGCTTCGCGCTCGGAAAACGTCGAGGTCCGCGCCTCCGCGCTGGAACTTGGCGGGTTGATCCCGAGGGTGATGGACGTGGAAGCGTTCGCGATCGAGAACGCGTTCGGCCTGCTGGCCGACCAGCTCACGATCCCGCGCGATGGTCTGGTGGCGCTGATCGATTCCGGCGCGACGATGACCACGCTCAACGTGCTCCGCAACGGCCGCAGCGTGTACAGCCGCGAGCAGGTGTTCGGCGGCAAGCAGTTGACCGACGAGGTCATGCGCCGCTACAGCCTCAGCTACGAGGAAGCGGGTCTGGCCAAGCGCCAGGGTGGCTTGCCGGATACCTATGAGGCCGAAGTGCTGGAGCCGTTCAAGGAGGCACTGGTCCAGCAGGTCAGCCGCCTGCTGCAGTTCTTCTACGCCGGCAGCGAGTTCAACCGGGTCGACCAGATCGTGCTCGCCGGTGGCTGCGCCGCGATCGCCGGCATTGCCGCAATGGTCGAGGAGCAGCTCGGGGTGCCGACGATGATCGCCAACCCGCTGGCCCACATGACCCTCGGGCCGCGCGTGCAGGCCCATGCATTGGCCCAGGACGCGCCCGCGTTGATGATTGCCTGCGGGCTGGCCCTGAGGAGCTTTGACTGATGGCACGGATCAACCTTCTCCCGTGGCGCGCCGAGCGCCGCAAGCAGCGCCAGAAAGACACCATGTTGATGCTGGCGCTGTCCGCGCTGGCGGCCGTCGTGCTGTCGTTCCTGATCGTGGGTTACCACAATGCCCAGATCGACGGCCAGAACGAGCGCAACAGCTTCCTGAAGGCGCGCATCGCCGAAGTCGACAAGCAGATCGAGGAAATCGATGAGCTGGACCGGAAGAAGTCCAAGCTGCTGGCGCGCAAGGAAGTCATCGAGGAGTTGCAGGCCAACCGCTCGCAGATGGTGCACCTGTTCGACTCGCTGGTGCGCACGGTTCCCGATGGCGTGATCCTGACTTCGATCAAGCAGGACAACGAGACGCTGACCCTGGAAGGGCGCTCGCAGTCCAACGCGCGCGTCAGTACCTACATGCGCAACCTGGAAGGATCGGGCTGGATGACGCGTCCGGAGCTTTCGATCATCGAGGCGAAGGGGTTCGACAAGGGGCTGCCGTACGAATTCAAGTTGCAGGTCAAGCTGGCCAACCCGAACGCGCCGACCGACGAGGACGGCGACGGTGTGCCTGATCCGGTAACGGAAGACGCTGCTGCGGAGACCACTGAATCGGCTCCTGCGTCGACCGATGCGGCGGAAGTTGCCCCGACGGAAACCAACCCGGCAGATGCCGCCGATGTGGCGACCCCGGCTGACAGTCCTGCAGCCGAGGCTGGAACTGCGGCCGCCCCTGCCACCGGAGCCGAGTCGTGAGCAAGAAAATCAATATCAAAGAGCTGGACTTCAACAACATCGGTGGCTGGCCGCAGCAGGCCAAGATCGGCCTGTGCGTGATCATCGGTCTGGTCATCGTCGGCCTGAGCTGGTGGGTCTTCGTGCGTGACCAGCGCGAGACCCTGGCCGGACTGGAGCGCACCGAGACCGAACTGCGTACCGAGTTCGAGACCAAGCAGGGCCGTGCTTCCAACCTGGAGCCGTTGAAGCTGCAACTTGCGCAGATGGAGCAGCAGTTGCAGCAGATGCTGCGCCAGTTGCCCAGCAAGACCGAGATGCCCGACCTGATCGTCGATATCTCCCAGACCGCGCTGGCGACCGGCATCTCCAACGAGCTGTTCCAGCCCGGTCCCGAGCAGCCCAAGGAGTTCTACGCCGAAAAGCCGATCTCGTTGCGCATGGTGGGCACCTATCACCAGTTCGGCGGGTTTGTCAGCGGTGTGGCGTCGTTGCCGCGCGTGGTCATCATGACCATGCACGACATCTCGCTGAAGCCGCGCGGCAAGGGCAAGGATTCCGGCATCACTACCAATTCGCCGCTTGAGCTGGCAGGTACGGTCAAGACCTACCGCTACCTCGACGAGGAGGAAATGGCGGAGCAGAACAAGCCGGCCGAGACCGGCAAGAAGGGGGGATCCTGAGATGCATGACCTGATTGGGCATGACCTGACTGTGCGCAGCCGCGCACTCACCCCCCGGTTGTTGATCACGGCTCTGGCGGTTCTGGCGTTGGCCGGTTGCACCCGCGGCGTTACCAGCACGTATGGGGACGCGCCCAACCTCGAGGGCTGGGTCGCCGACGTCAAGACGCGTCCGGCACCGCCGCTGGATCCGCTGCCGATCATGCAGCAGTTCGAAACCTTCGAGTACGCGGCCCATGGCCTGCGCGACCCCTTCAGCAATGCGTTCACCGACCGCGACGGCAGCAACGGCCTGCGTCCGGATTCCGACCGCCGCAAGCAGACACTGGAACAGTTTCCGCTGGACACGCTGGATATGGTCGGTACGCTCGGCCAGGGCAGCGGCGCCGTGGCACTGGTGATGGCGCCCGACAAGGTCACCTATCGGGTGACCCCGGGGGTTTATATGGGGCAGAGCGACGGTCGCGTGACCGGGGTATTCGAAGACCGCATCGAGTTGGTTGAACTGGTGCCGGACGGTGCGGGGGGCTGGCTTGAACGCCCGGCTTCGCTCGCCTTGGAAGATCAATAAGGATTGGGGAATTAGCACGATGACCGTTTTCAAAGCCACACGATCGCGACGTGCGCAGCGCCCCTTGGTGCTTCGCCATACGGGTTTCGGCCTGCTGCTGGGGGCCGTCGCGGCATTCACAGCCGTCCACGCTGCCGAGCCGGTTGCCAGCATGTCCGGCCCGGCTACGACCGCCATCGGGCAGGTAGCACCGGTGTCGAGTCTGGACCCGTCCAAGCAGGTCGCGGGCACCATCGCGGTGTCCAACATCGACTTCAAGCGCGGTGACGGCGGAGCCGGGCGACTGATCCTGAGCTTCACGGGTGAGGGGGCAGCGCCGGACCTGCGCAACCAGGGCTCGAAAGTGGTGATCAACGTCGCCAACGCGTCGTTGCCCGCTTCCCTGCAGCGTCCGCTCAACGTCTCCGATTTCGCCACCCCGGTGGGACACATCGACGCGCGCAGCAGCGGTACCGGCACCACCCTGGTGCTGAATACCGAAGGCGCATTCGAGTCGATGGCCTACCAGACCGGCAAGGACTACGTCGTCGAGATCGTGCCGCGCGCGGCCGTGGCCAAGACCGGCACCGGCAAGCGCGGCAGTGCGGCGATGGGGGCCACCAGCGCCACCGATACCACCAGCGCCAAGGCCTACGGCGGCCGTCCGGTGACGTTCAACTTCCAGGACGTGCCGGTGCGCACCGTGCTGCAACTGGTCGCCGAGGAATCCAACCTCAACATCGTCGCCGCCGACACCGTGCAGGGCAACGTCACCCTGCGCCTGATCAACGTGCCATGGGACCAGGCGCTGGACATCGTGTTGCAGGCGAAAGGCCTCGACAAGCGTCGCAGCGGCAACGTGGTCTGGGTCGCACCGCAGGCCGAGCTCGCCCAGCATGAGCAGGCGCGCGAGGATGCCCGCATTGCGATGTCGAACCGGGTCGAGCTGACCACCGAATACATCCAGATCAACTACCACAACGCCGGC
>DATJBR010000098.1:0-4783 GCA_035515255.1 Lysobacter sp.
TGCCGGCGTCGAGGTGATCTACGAGGAAGCCAGTCTGGCCGCGGCGCGGGAGGGCTGGGACGTGGCGCGTTGGCAACGTCATCTGGTGGCCAAGCTGCAGCGCCACGGCGATGTGCTGCCGCCGGGAACCGAGCCCGAAGAGGTGCCGGAGCAGGCTATCTCTGCGGTGGATATCTATGAAGGCGGGATGTCCGTCGCGGCCGATGGCGTCACTGCGACACCTGCAGCGGAAGTGGCGCCCACGGCCGGGTTCCAACTCGAGCCCGTCATCGAGACCGGGCTTGAAACACCGTCCGGACCCACTCTGGACTGGACGCCCGGGGCCGGGTTCGAAGTCGCTCCGCCAATGGAGTCGGAGCCCGGGCTTGAACCGGTATCGGCCGAGGCGGTCGCACTGTTTTCCTCCACCGCGCACCCGTTCGACCCGGTGGTGGCGGAAGCGGATGAGGACGTGTCGGCCGCATGGGCGAGCGATGCCGGTTTCGATATCGGGGATACCGTCGCGGATACCACTCCGGCTGACGAGTCCGGCCTGGGCCTCGTGGATATGGTCGAACCTGCGGCGGTCGCGCTCGAGTCCGTCGATTCGCAAGAGATGGAAAGGCCAGCCGAGATCGCGCCGGATATCCCGGGGGACACTCCGGATGACGTCCCGGAAATAGCGCCTGCGGGCGTTTTCGGCACGCTCACGCTGGACGACGACAGCGCGCCGGTGACTACGCTGGACAACGATGATGCGAAGAGTCGCTTCCAGCGCGACATCAGTGATCTTGAAGTCAGGATCTCCGGCCTGTCGCTGGTCGACGATCTGCCTGCCAAGGCACCGGCGCAGGCCAGTGGCGCGGTACTGGTGCTGGCGGGGCTGGGCGGTCCAGATGCGGTCCGCCAGCTGCTCGGTGCGATTCCCGATGACTTTCCTCGCCCGGTGCTGGTCCAGCAGCGGCTGGATGGCGGCCGTTACGACAAACTGGTCGCGCAGATGCAGCGCGCCACGACTTTACCGGTGCGACTGGCCGAAGCGGGGCAGTTCGCGCATGCCGGCATCATCTACATCCTGCCGGCAGCGGTTGGCGTGGACATCGGCGATGCCGGCATCCGTTTCAATCAGGATGGCGAATTGCTGGCCGCCCTGCCTTCCAGCGACAGCGCCGTCCTGCTGCTCAGTGGCAGCGATCCGGCCCAGGTCGATGCCGTACTCCGCCACGGCTGGGCCGGTGCGCTGATCGCGGGCCAGGCGGCGGACGGCTGCTATGACGCTGCTGCACCCAACGCGCTGGCGGCACGCGGCGGAGATACCGGCAGCGCGGTCGAGCTGGCACAACGCCTTGCCGAACGCTGGCCGGCCTGAGGAACGAACATGTCGAAACATTCCCGAAACACCGCGACGCTTGCGACCTCCCATGCAGTGACGCCCGCTCCGGAGCAGACATCACAGCAGGACATCCGCGGCGTGCTGATCCAGATCGCCGGTGGCCGTCTGCTGTTGCCCAACGCGACCATTGCCGAGGTGATGTCCTTTGCGCCGCCGGAGCCGGTGGAAGGCGCGCCGGCTTGGCTGCTTGGCCTGACCCGCTGGCGGGGCTGGCAGGTGCCGCTGATCGGCTTCTCGCAACTGGCCGGCGTGGCGGATGAGCGTGGCGGCCTGAGCAGCAAGGTGCTGGTGCTGAAAGCACTGGGTGGCAATGCCAAGGCCCCGTATTTTGCGATCGTCAGCCAGGGCTTCCCGCGGCTGGTGACGGTGTCGCGTTCCACGCTCGCAGTCGAGGCTGGAGAAGGCGAGCTGCCGGCGATGGTGCAGGCGTTGGTGAGATTGAACGAGGACGATGCCTTCGTGCCGGACCTCGCTGCGATCGAAGCGCTGCTCATGGAAACGCTCGTCCGGGCAGCCTGAACGTCGAATCGGGGATATCGAATCCCGAGCTCCTGCGCAGATTTTCAGCCCAGATCGCCGAACTGCGCCTGCACGGCCGCGATGGCGGCCAGACCGGCGGTTTCGGTGCGCAGGATGCGTGGGCCCAGCCGTAGTCCGCGGAAGCCGGCATCCTGCAATTGTTGACGATCGCTTGACGACCAGCCGCCTTCGGGGCCAACGGCGAGCACTACGCGGGTGTCGATGCCGATCGGCAAACCCGCGAATGCCAGTTCCCCTTCCGGGTCCAGGATCAATCGCAGTCCGCCGGCCGGCAACCCGTCCAGCGCCGCGGCCAGCGGCACGGGCGCGGCAACTGCAGGCACCACCGCGCGGCCGCTCTGCTCGCACGCGGCGATGACGACATTGCGCCAGTGCTCGAGGCGTTTGCCGGCGCGCTTCTCATCCAGCTTGACCTCGCTGCGTTGCGAGACCAGCGGGTGCATCGCGGTGATGCCGAGTTCGGTCGCTTTCTGCAGGATCAGGTCCATCTTCTCGCCGCGGGCGATACCTTGCAGCAGCACGATCTGCAGCGGCGACTCGCGCCGGACCGTGACGGGTTCGTCGACCACGACCCGCAGTTCGCGCTTGCCCGTTGCGACAATCTGCGCCGGATAATCGAAACCGTTGCCGTTGAACAGCACGCAGCCGTCACCGATCCCCAACCGCAGCACACGCGACAGATGGGCCGCCGGCCCCTCCGGCAGCGCCAGTTCAATGCCGGCTGCCAGTGGCAGATCGACATGCACACGGGTCAGGCGCATCCGGCCTCCGCGACCGCCAGGTCGATCACTTCGCGGGTGGTGGTCGCCAATAATTGCAGGGCGTCTTCATCGACCGTGTAGGGCGGCATCCAGTACAGGACATCGCCCAGTGGACGCAGCAGCACGCCCCGATCCAGCGCGGCGCGGTAGGCGTGCAGGCCGATGCGTGCGGCGGCATCGAACGGTGTGGATCTGTCGCCGTTGCGGGTCAGCTCGAACGCCACGATCATGCCGGCCTGGCGCACGTCGGCGACGTGGCGATGGCTGACCAGCGGCGCGGCGAGTTCGGCCATTCTCGCCGCGGTGATGCGGTTGCCGGCGATCACGTCGTCGGACTCGAAGATGTCCAGGGTTGCCAGTGCGGCCGCGCACCCCAGCGGGTTGCCGGAATAGCTGTGGGAATGCAGGAAGGCGCGTTCGCGCGATTCATCGAGGAATCCGTCATACAGCTCCTGGGTCGCCAGCACCGCAGCCAATGGCATGGTGCCGCCGGTCAGGCCTTTCGACAGGCACATCAGATCGGGTGCGATGCCGGCCTGATCGCAGGCGAACATCGTGCCGGTGCGGCCGAAGCCGACCGCGATCTCGTCGGCGATCAGGAAGATCCCGTGCACGTCGCACAATTCGCGCGCGCGTTTGAGGTAGACCGGATCGTGCATGCGCATGCCACCGGCGCACTGCACCCGCGGTTCCAGGATCAGCGCGCAGATCTCGCCGGGGTGGTGGTCCAGCAGGCGCGCCATCGCATCGGCGGCATCCTCCGCGTGGCTGGCGGCACTCTGGCCGGGTTGGGCGAGGTAGGCATCGGGCGAGGGCGCGAACAGCGCTTCGGCCAGCAGGGGCGCATACACCCGCCGATACAGCGGGATGTCGCCGACCGCGAGCGCGCCGAGGGTCTCGCCGTGGTAGCCGCCTTCCAGCGCGACAAATCTGGTCCGACGCGACTCGCCACGGTTGCGGAACCAGTGGAAGGCCATCTTCAGTGCGACCTCGACCCCGGCCGAACCGTTGTCGGCGTAGAACACCTTGGCCATCGGTGCGCGGCCGGGCTCGCGCGGGGCCAGCGCCAGCAGCCGCTCGGCCAGCTCGACCGCGGGTGCGTGCGAGCAACCGGCCAGGATCACGTGCTCCAGGGTGCTGGCCTGCCTGCATATCGCCGCCGCCAGCCGGGGCTCGGCGTGGCCGAACAGGTTGGTCCACCAGCTGCTGACCGCATCGAGGTAGCGGCGACCGTCACGACCGATCAACCACGGCCCTTCGCCGCGCTCGATCGGCAACAGCGGAAGGCTGTCCGCGCCATCAAGCAGATGCTCGCGCATCTGGGTGCACGGGTGCCACAGCACGGCCAGGTCGCGTGCGCGCCACTGTGCGGCCGAGTCTGCGGTGGAACCCGCTGTGTGGTCGCCGGGCTCTGCTAGCATCGACGTATCGTGAGTCTTCCTCTGCATCCCGCCATTATCGCCCTTCCGCCATTGCCGGTTCCCGCCACAGCCACATCCCCGGCGCATGTATGCCGGCCGGGAGCCCGACCATGAGCCGCAAGCTGCCGATCATCCACGCCATCGTGGAGGACGACACCGGCCCGTACCGGGTCGAGGATCTCGATCTGGAGTTCAGCAACGGCGAGCGGCGGCGTTTCCAGCGCATGCACGGCCGGGGCCATGGTGCCGTTGTGGTGGTGCCCATGCTGGATGCGGACACGGTGTTGCTGGTGCGCGAGTACGCGGCCGGCGTCCACCGCTACGAACTGGGCCTGGTCAAGGGCCGCATCGATGCCGGGGAAGCACCATTGCAGGCCGCGAACCGGGAGCTGAAGGAGGAGGCCGGCTATGGCGCGCACTCGCTCATTGAGCTGCGCCAGTTGACCCTCGCACCGACCTACATGAGCCATGCCACCCACCTGGTGCTGGCGCGCGACCTGTACCCCGAACGCCTGCCGGGCGACGAGCCCGAACCCCTCGAACTGGTGCCCTGGAAGATCGACGCGTTGCACGAACTGATCCTGCGCGAGGACTTTTCCGAGGGCCGCAGCATCGCCGCGTTGTTCATCGTGCGCGAGTGGTTGCGGATGCATGGCTGACGGCGTCCCAGCCCGTTGCCGATGACGGAT
>DATJBR010000099.1:0-10538 GCA_035515255.1 Lysobacter sp.
GGTGTCGTCGGCGCAGCGGCTTGATCGCGCATAATCGATCGCGGCGCAGCGTGCGTCACGGCATGCGGCCAACGGGGACCAGACAATGCAGCACCGCTTCGCGCTGGACACAGCGAACATCGCCATCGTGGGTCTGGGTTATGTCGGCTTGCCGTTGGCGGTGGAGTTCGGCAAGCAGTACGGCACGGTTGGTTTCGACTTGAACGCGGGGCGTGTGGCTGCCTTGGCGGGCGGTGTCGACAGCACGCTGGAAGTCGAGCCGGAGCTGCTGGCCTCGGCCACGCGTCTGCGCTTCACGACGCGGCTGGACGATATCGCCGCCTGCAACGTCTACATCGTGACAGTGCCCACGCCGATCGATTCGGCCAAGCGGCCGGATCTGGGCCCGCTGATCAAGGCCAGCGAGGCGATCGGCAGCGTGCTCCGCACCGGCGACGTCGTCATCTATGAGTCCACCGTCTATCCCGGCTGCACCGAGGAAGTCTGCGTACCGATCCTGGAGCGGGTATCGGGCCTGAAGTACAACGACACCTTCTACTGCGGCTACTCCCCCGAGCGCATCAACCCCGGCGACAAGGCCCACCGGGTGACCACGATCCTCAAGGTGACCTCCGGCTCCACACCCGGGGTGGCGGATTTCGTCGACAGCCTGTACGCCAGCATCATCACCGCCGGTACCCACAAGGCCAGCTGCATCAAGGTAGCCGAAGCGGCCAAGGTGATCGAGAACACCCAGCGCGACCTCAACATCGCCTTGGTCAACGACCTCGCCATCCTGTTCAACAAGCTCGGCATCGACACTCTGGAAGTGTTGGAAGCGGCCGGCACCAAGTGGAACTTCCTGCCGTTCCGGCCCGGTCTGGTGGGCGGCCACTGCATCAGCGTCGACCCGTACTACCTGACCCACAAGGCGCAGGAGGTCGGCCACCATCCGCAGGTCATCCTGGCCGGTCGCCGCACCAACGACGGCATGGGCGGCTACGTGGCCGATCAGGTGATCAAGCTGATGGTCCGCAAGGGCATCAACCCGGTGCAGGCGCGGGTTCTGCTGCTGGGGCTGACGTTCAAGGAAAACTGCCCGGACCTGCGCAACACCCGGGTGGTCGACATCGTCGCCGCGCTGCAGGACTACACCGCACAGGTGGACGTGTTTGATCCTTGGGTGGACGCAGCCCAGGCGCAGCACGAATACGGCCTCACGCCGGTCGGAGAACCCGGGCAAGGTGTCTATGACGCGGTGGTCGTGGCGGTGGGGCATGACGAGTTCCGCGCGCTCGGCGCTGCCGGCATCCGCGCGTTCGGCAAGCCGGAGTCCGTCATCTACGACGTCAAATATGTGTTGCCGCGCGGGAGCGTCGACGGCCGGCTTTGAATAGCTTGCTTCAGTCTACAGATAGTGTCATTGTTTGGCATCTTCTGTAGGCTCAAGGCATGCAGCCCATCCAGCAACTGACGCGTACTTTGGCTGAGGTAGGCAGCGCGCAGCACTACCTGTTTGCCTTGTCCGATCTGCGCGCCGCGGTGCCGGACACTTCGGAGTCGGCCTTCCGCAGCCTGCTCAGCCGAGCGGTCCGCGATGGGTTGCTGATGCGGATATGCCGTGGTCTCTACCTGTACGGAAAGGTGGACTATCCGCGCGGCCTGGTGTTGTTTCATGCAGCGGCCCGGCTGCGGGCGGGAGCCTTCAACTATCTCAGCCTGGAAACCGTCCTCAGCGACGCCGGAGTGATCTCGCAGATCCCCATCAACTGGATAACCCTGATGTCGTCCTCCCGCAGCAACGTGATCCGTTGCGGTGACTGGGGCACGATCGAATATGTGCATACGGACAAGCCGGCCGATACGGTGCAAGACGAACTGCTCTACGACCGGGATTGCGGCCTGTGGCGTGCGACGGTAACGCTGGCTATGCAGGACATGCGCGCCACGCGACGGAGCCTGGATCTGATCGATTGGGACGCACTCGATGAGCTTGTTTGACCGCCTGGTGGACGAAGCCCTGCGTGGGCAGGGTGTGTTGGCGCCGCTGAGGGTGGTGGTGGAGAAGGAGCTTCTGCATCACGACATCCTGCGCGAAATGAGCGAGGCGGGCCTGTTGTCGCAGTTGACGTTCATCGGTGGCACCTGCCTGCGCGCGTGTTACGGCTCCAACCGGCTGAGCGAGGACCTGGACTTTACCGGCGGGGCCGATTTCAGCCGTGACCAGTTGGCCGGTTTGCGCGCGGTGCTGATCGAGCGGATGCAGGACAAATACGGCCTGAAGGTGGAAGTCGCGGAGCCGCGTCGCGACACCGGCGACGTGGACACCTGGAAATTGAAGGTGGTGACCCGGCCCAGCCAGCGGGACCTGCCACCGCAGCGTATCCATATCGATATCTGCGCCATCCCGAGTCACGACCGGCGGCCGAGGATGCTGCGCAACCACTACGGCGTGGACATGGGCACGGCGGGCTTGATCGTGCAGGCGCAGAGCCGCGAGGAGATCCTGGCCGACAAGCTGGTGGCGTTTGCGTTGCGCAACCGGATCAAGCACCGGGACCTGTGGGACATCGCCTGGTTGAAGCAGCAAGGCGTGGTCCTGCCGCTGGCCTTGCTGCCGTTGAAACTTGCGGACCATCGCCGCGGGCGGGATGAGTTCCTGCTCGTGCTGGATGAGCGGTCACGAAGCTTGCGATCCCAGCCGGGTTTGCATGACGAATTTCGCCAGGAGATGCGGCGTTTTCTGCCAGCGGCGTTGGCGGCAACGACGGTCGAACAGGGCGAATTCTGGGCGTATATAACGGGGCTGGTCGAGGACGAGTCGCGACGGGCCAGTGAATGGCTGACCGGGCGCGGTACTGATTCGCCGTTTTCAATGTAGCTATTGCACATCGCAAGGCTTGATCGATATATCCAGTCAACGGAAATCCAAGGACCCATCCATTGAAAATCCTGGTCACCGGCACTGCCGGCTTCATCGGCTCGCATGTTGCCCTCAAGCTGCTTCAGCGTGGCGACGAGGTCATCGGCTTCGACAATCTCAGCGACTACTACGACGTGACGTTGAAACAGGCGCGGCTGGCGCGTTTTGCCGACCACCCGCGCTATACCCATATCCAGGCCGACCTGGCCGATCGCGAAGCGGTCGAAGCGGCGTTCGCGACCCACAAGCCGCAGCGTGTGATCAACCTGGCCGCGCAGGCGGGCGTGCGCTACGCGGCGCAGAACCCGCACGTGTATGTGAGCAGCAACGTGACCGGTTTCCTGCACATCCTGGAAGGCTGCCGGCATCACGATGTGGAGCACCTGGTGTTCGCCTCGACCAGCTCCGTCTATGGCGCGAACACCACGATGCCGTTCTCCGAGCACCAGTCCACCGAGCACCCGCTGACGCTGTACGCGGCGACCAAGAAAGCCAACGAGATGATGGCGCACAGCTACGCGCACCTCTACGGCATCCCGAGTACCGGGTTGCGGTTCTTCACCGTCTACGGGCCCTGGGGCCGGCCGGACATGGCGCTGTTCCTGTTCACCAGGGCGATTCTGGCGGGCGAGCCGATCCGGGTGTTCAACCACGGTCACCACAAGCGCAGCTTCACCTACATCGACGACATCGTCGAAGGCGTGATCCGCTCGCTGGACCATCCGCCGGCCGTCGATCCCGGCTGGAATGCCGCCGCCCCCGATCCGGCGACCAGCAACGCGCCCTACCGTCTGTTCAACATCGGCAACGAAAGCACGGTCGAACTGCTGCGTTATATCGAAGTTCTGGAGCAGTGCCTCGGCCGCAAGGCGCAGATGGACCTGTTGCCGCTGCAGGCTGGTGATGTGCCGGATACCGAGGCCGACGTGTCCGAGCTGATCAAGGCCGTCGACTACCGCCCCAAGGTGTCGGTGGAAGAGGGCGTGGCGAACTTCGTGCGCTGGTATCGGGATTACTACGCTGTAGGAACGACGTGAGTCGCGAACGCGCAGAGCTTTGGAGGCGATGTACAGGTCGCGACTGATGTTGCTCCTACGGGGGCGGGGTCTGTGCGGGTTTTTCGACGCGGCGACCGCAATCTCGCGCCTTGCGACGGCGCCCGGCTAAAGTGGCTGCCGGTTCCGTACTGAAGCCATCGCATGTCATTTGCCAACAAGTCCTCCGCCAAACCAGCCGCCAAGGCGAAGGTCGCCTACGTCTGTTCCGAGTGCGGGTCCGACCACAACAAGTGGCAGGGCCAGTGCGCCGACTGTGGGGAATGGAACACGCTGAGCGAGTTTGTGATCGAGTCGGCGGCGTCGATGAAGACCGCAGCGCCGGCGCGTCGCAGCGGCTGGGCAGGCAAGGTCGATCCGCCGAAGGTCACCGCGCTGAAAGACGTCAGCCACACGGGCGAGTCGCGGGTGTCCACCGGTATCGGGGAGCTGGACCGGGTGCTGGGCGGCGGGATGGTGCAGGGCTCGGTGGTGCTGGTCGGTGGTGATCCGGGAATCGGCAAGTCCACGCTGTTGCTGCAGGCCGTATCGAAAATGGCGGGCTCGCTGCCGGCGCTGTATGTGACGGGTGAGGAGTCGTTGGCGCAGGTCGCCGCCCGTGGCGCACGCCTCGGGTTGGGGCTGGACGGCGTCAATGCGTTGGCCGAGACCGGGGTCGAGCG
The DNA here is from genome assembly GCA_035515255.1 of Lysobacter sp. GTDB lineage: Bacteria > Pseudomonadota > Gammaproteobacteria > Xanthomonadales > Xanthomonadaceae > Novilysobacter. The sequence goes on from DATJBR010000099.1 coordinate 4,620, forward strand.
GATCCTGGAGCAGGCGGTGGCGACGCAGCCGCGGCTGATTGTTGCCGACTCGATCCAGACCCTGTGGACCGAATCGCTGACAGCGGCGCCGGGCTCGGTCAGCCAGGTCCGCGAGAGCGCGGCACGCCTGGTCCGCTATGCCAAGGAGACCGGTACCGCGGTATTCCTGGTCGGACACGTGACCAAGGAGGGCGGCATCGCCGGCCCGCGTGTGCTGGAGCACATGGTCGATGCGGTGCTGTATTTCGAGGGCGAATCGGGCAGCCGGTTCCGTATCCTGCGCGCGTTCAAGAACCGCTTCGGTGCGGTCAACGAGCTGGGAGTGTTCGCGATGGGCGACAAGGGCCTGCGCGAGGTTTCCAACCCGTCGGCGATCTTCCTGTCCGGCAGCAGCAGCCCGCAGCCGGGCAGTTGCGTGATGGTCACCCGCGAGGGCACGCGGCCGTTGCTGGTCGAGGTACAGGCGCTGGTGGATGCCTCGCCGCTGTCGAACCCGCGCCGGGTCGCAGTCGGCATGGAAGGCAACCGGCTGGCGATGCTGTTGGCGGTGCTGCACCGGCATGCTGGCGTGGCCGTGGGCGATCAGGACGTGTTCGTGAACGTCGTCGGCGGCATCCGCGTGCAGGAGACTGCGGCCGACCTGCCGGTGCTGCTGGCGGTGTTGTCGAGCCTGCGCGACCGGCCGCTCGGTGAGCAGACGATTGCTTTTGGTGAGGTGGGCCTGTCGGGCGAGATCCGTCCCGTCCCCAATGGCGAGGATCGCCTGAAGGAGGCGGCGACCCACGGTTTCCAGCGCGCCATCGTGCCGAAGGGCAACGCGCCCAAGAGCGGCAGGATCGGCGGCATGCAGGTGATCGCGGTGGAGCGCCTGTCTGAGGCGGTGGAAGCGGCGGGCTGAGCCGGGAGCTTTACGAGCGCAGTGCGTGTGACGGGGCATTGGCGAGCTTGCAGTCGATCGGTGATGTACAGGTCGCGACTCACGCGCTCCCACAATCGCGCGCGCAATCATTTGTGGGAGCGACGTGAGTCGCGACCTGGCAGGGAACCACCGTCCGGCAGGCCCACGACGCTCGTGCTCGCCGGAGCTCCCCATCAATGCCCACCCCCGGCGACGCCAGGCTTCGCGCCGAACGGCGGCCTGGCAATCCAGACGAAGGCGATCACCAGCAGGAACACGATGCCGAGCAGGTGGAAGATTTCGTTGAAGCCGATCTGCACGGCTTGCTGGGTGATCATGTTGTCGAGCAGCATCGCGCCGCGTTGCAGAGCCTGCCCCGGACCTGATCCGGGGTCGCCCTGGCCGAGGGCGGCGAGGGTCTGCCGGATGACCGGGTCATAGGCGCTGATTTGTTCGGTCAGTTGGGCGTGGTGGATGGCGCCGCGTTCGCTCCAGCCCCAGGTGGTCAACGAGGCGGCGAAGCTGCCGCCCAGCGTACGCACGAAGGTCGTCAGGCCTGAGCCGGCGGCGATCTCGTGCGGGGCCAGGTCGGACAGCAGGATCGTCAGCACGGGCATGAAGAACAGCGCCACACCCAGCCCCTGCCACAGCTGCACCATGGCCACGGTGCGGAAGTCGACGTCGAGGTTGAAGCCGGCCCGGGCGAAGCTGGTCACGGCCATCACCACGAACGCGGCGCTGGCGATCATGCGCAGGTCGAACCGCATCGCGTACTTGCCCACGAACGGGGTCAGCAGGATCGGCAGAATGCCGATCGGGGCGGTGGCGAATCCGGCCCAGATCGGGGTGTAGCCCAGGTTGCGCTGCAGCCACAGCGGCACCAGCAGGCCGACACTGAAGAACGCGGAATACGCCAGCACCATCGCCGCGGTGCCGGCGGCAAAGTTGCGATGGCGGAACAGCTTGAGGTTGACGATGGGATCGGAGTCGGTGAGCTCCCAGATCAGGAACACCGTCAGCGCGACCACCGACACGATCGACAGCACCACGATCTTCGTCGAGCTGAACCAGTCGGCATCGTTGCCCAGGTCCAGCACCAGTTGCAGCGCGCCGACGCCGAGCACCAGGGTGATCAGCCCGACATGGTCCATGCGCGGTTTTTCCAGCCGTTCCGGGCGGCCGCGCAGTTGGCTGCCGACCACCAGGCTGCAGAAGAAGCCGATCGGCACGTTGATGAAAAAAATCCATTCCCAGCTGTAGTTGTCGGTGATCCAGCCGCCCAGGATCGGCCCGGCGATCGGTGCCACCACCGTCACCATCGCCAGCAGCGCGATCGCCTGTCCGCGCTTGTTGGCGGGATAGACCGAGATCATCAACGCCTGGGTGATGGGGTACATCGGCCCGGCGACGAAGCCCTGGATCGCGCGCGCGGTGACCAGCAAGCCCAGGCTGTTGGCCAGGCCGCACAGCAGCGAGGCCACCGAAAACAGGGCGGTGGCCCACATGAACAGGCGGCGCTCGCCAAAGCGGCGGCCGAGGAAGCCGGTCAGCGGCAGTGCGATCGCGTTGCTGACCGCAAACGAGGTGATCACCCAGGTCGCCTGGTCGCCGCTGCCGCCCAGGTTGCCGGCGATGGTCGGCAGCGAGACGTTGGCGATGGTCAGGTCCAGCACCTGCATGAACGACGCCAGCGACAGTCCGATCGTGGCCAGCACCAGGTTGGGCGGATGGAACTCGTCCTGCGGAGTGGAAGCGACGCCGGTGGCGGTCGTGGCGGACATGGTCGCCGGGCGGTCAGTCGCGCTTGCCGGTGGCGGGCAGGTTGTCGTGCACGATGCGTTCGATCAGCGCATCGGCATCGGCCAGTTGCCCCGAGTAGGCATCGGTGACCAGCACCGGCCGGGTCGGTGGTGTGATGGCGAGCACCGGCCCGCTGCGGTCATGGATATCGACATCCACGCTCATGCTCAGGCCCACGCGCAGCGGATGGTCGGCCAGTTGCTGCGGCTCCAGCTCAATGCGCACCGGCACACGCTGGACGATCTTGATCCAGTTGCCGCTGGCGTTCTGCGCGGGCAGCAATGCAAACGCGCTGCCGGTGCCCATGCCGAGGCTGGCGACCCTGCCGCGGTAGGACACCTTGCCGCCGTACAGGTCGGCATGCACTTCGACCGCTTGGCCGATGCGCATGTGGGCCAGCTGGGTTTCCTTGAAGTTGGCCTCCACCCAGATCTGCTCCAGCGGCACCACCGTCATCAACGATGCGCCCGGCTGCACGCGCTGGCCCAGTTGCACATGGCGCTGGGCGACATGGCCCGACACCGGCGCGAGGATCTGCGAGCGCTGCGCGTCGAGGTAGGCCTGGCGCAGTTGCGCGGCGGCGGCCTGCACCTGGGGTTGGCTGGTGATGGTGGTGGCATCGACCAGCGCCCGGTTGCGCGACAACTGCCCGTGCGAGGCGGATACCGCTGCTTCGGCCGCCGCCAACTGGTTGCGCGCATGTGCCAGTTCCTCGGCCGACACCGCGCCGCTGGTGACCAGCCCTTGCCGCCGTGCGACATCGGCGCGGGCACGTTGCAGCGCGACCCGTTGTGCCGCCAGATCGGCCTGACCGGCATCCACCGCGCTGTACAGACCACGGACCTGGCGCACGGTGAGGGCCAGATTGGCGACGGCCTGCTGGTAGGCGACCCGGGCATCGCTGGGGTCCAGCCGCACCAGCACCTGCCCGGCGTCCACCTTCATGCCGTCGTCGGCGTCGATGCTGACCACGGTGCCGACCGTCTGCGCGGTGATGCTGACCACGTTGCCCTGCGCGTAGGCGTCGTCGGTGCCCTCGTACCAGCGTCCGACCAGCAGGTACCACGCCAGGAACGCGATGCCGGCGACGAGCACCACCGCCAGCACGATGAACAAGGCCGTGCGGCGCTTGCTGCGCCGGGGCGTCTCCGATACGGCCGGTGGACCGGGGTCCGGGCTGAGTTCGGTGGTCATGGCAGGGAGGCCTTGCCGGTGGCGGAACGGGCCGGCTCGCGATCCGCAGCGGGGACAGTGGCGGGGCCTTCCGGTTGCAGGCCGCCGCCGAGCGCGCGATCCAGATCGACCATCGCAATCAGGCGCTGTGCACGCAGGTCGGCCAGCAACTGATCCAACTGCAGCAAAGGCTCCTCGGCGATCAGCACGTCGACCCGGCTGCCAATGCCGCTGGAATAGCGCGCTTCTGCCAGCCGCGATGCAGCCTGGGCAGCCTCGCGCGAGCGGGTCGCGGCCTCGATCTGCGCGTCCAGTGAGCGGGCCGCGTGCACCGCATCGCCGACTTCGTGCAGGGCGTCCACCAGACGCTGGTTGTACTGCGCGACCGCCAGGTCGCATGCGGCGTTGCTTCCGGCCAGTTGATTGCGCAGGCGGCCGCCATCGAAGATCGGCAGGCTGATCGCCGGCCCGCCCTGCAACAGCAGCGCGTCGCTGCGGAACAGGTCCGACAGGTTGCCGCCGGCCAATCCGACGATCGCGGCGATATTCACGTTGGGGTAGAACGCGGCCTTGCTGGCCCGGATGTCCTGCGCGGTGGCTTCGACCTGCCAGCGCGCGGCAACGATGTCGGCACGATGGCCAAGCAGTTCGGTGGGCAATACCGCCGGCACCCGCGGCGGCTGTACGGTCAGCAGGGCGGGCTCGGCAATGGACAGCCCGCGGTCGGGCCCCTTGCCGAGCAGTGCGGCCAGCGCGGTGCGGCCGGCATCGATCAGCTGTTGCGCCGCCTGTGCCTGCTGCTGCGCACTGGCCAGCGTCCCTTCGACCTGGTGCAGCAGCAACTGGTTGTCTAGACCGGCGGCTACCCGCTGGCGCGCCAATTGTTGCAACTGTTGCGCGCGGGCCTGCTCGGCCTCGGCTGCGGTGCGGGTCTGGAAGGCCTGCGCAAGCGCGATGTACGCGTGGGCCACGTTCGACGACAGCGTGAGCCGTGCCGCCTGTGCCTCGACTTCCGCCGCGTGGGCCTGGCCGAGCGCCGCCTGCCAAGCCGCGCGTTTACCGCCCCACAAGTCCGGGCCGTAGCTGAGGTTGAGCCGGAGCAGGTTGACGGTGTTGAACGAACCACCGATCGGATCCGGAGCCAGGCTGGAAGGAATCAGCAGCCCGGAAACCTGCGCGGTGGCGGTGATCGTCGGCTTGCGCGCAGCATCGACCAGTCCGGCCTGGGCGATGGCCTGTCGCGTCCGTGCGTCGGCGGCGTCCAACCCGGGCGTGCCGGCCAGTGCTTCATTGATCAAGGCATCCAGTTGCGGATCGCCAAGCGCCGTCCACCAGTCGGCCCGGGGAAAAGTGGTGTCGGACAAGCTCGCGGGGTCGATGCTGCGGGCGATGCCCAGATCGCTGTCGGCCAGCAATACCCCCTGCGTATCCAGGCCGTGGGTACTGGCGCAGCCGGCGACCAAGGCGGCCAGTGCGAGCGCCGCCAGCCTGCGCGTGGTCGGCGGGCACAACAACGACAGGGACCTGGCCCCGCGCGGCAGGCGGGATTCGACAGCGGTCATGGTTCAGATGTCGGTAGGAGGAAAGTCTCGCGGATGGACTGAGCAACGCGGGTAACGGCCCGCGCCCGGCCTTTTCAGGCCGCCCATCGCACGTCCAGGCACGCATTGGCAGCAATGCTCGACATCCTTCCATAGCACCTGTCCCGCCGGCGTCATGACGATGACCAGCGCACCTCGGCCCGTACACGCAGTGACTCAGTGGGTCCGACTCAACGAACCAACCTCAATGAACCCGCCTCAACGAACCCGCCTCAACGAACCCGGCCCAGCACCAGTTCCAGCACGAACTTGCTGCCCAGGAACGACAGCACCAGCAGCGCCATCGCCGCCAGCGTCCAGCGCACTGCGACGGTGCCGCGCCAGCCGTAACGCCAGCGCCCCAGCAGCAGCGCGCCGAACGTCAACCACGACAGCACGCTGAGGACGGTCTTGTGGACCAGGTGCTGGGCCAGCAGGTCGTCCACGAACAGCACGCCCGTCAGCAGG
>DATJBR010000100.1:0-2594 GCA_035515255.1 Lysobacter sp.
CAGACCCGAACCGGCCGGGAACGAGATGCCGACCGGGAAACGGGTGTGCGAGTCGCCACCGGTGCCGACGGTATCGGGCAGCAGCATGCGGTTGAGCCAGCTGTGGATCACGCCGTCGCCCGGGCGCAGCGAGATGCCGCCGCGGGTGGAGATGAACTCCGGCAGGGTGTGGTGGGTCTTGACGTCCACCGGCTTCGGATACGCGGCGGTGTGGCAGAACGACTGCATCACCAGATCGGCCGAGAAGCCCAGGCAGGCCAGGTCCTTCAGCTCGTCACGGGTCATCGGGCCGGTGGTGTCCTGCGAGCCGACCGAGGTCATCTTCGGTTCGCAGTAGGTGCCCGGGCGCATGCCCTGACCTTCCGGCAGGCCACAGGCGCGGCCGACCATCTTCTGCGCCAGCGAGAAGCCCTTGCCGGTGTCCGGCGGGTCCATCGGCAAGCGGAACAGATCGGTCGCCGGCAGGCCCAGCGCTTCACGCGCCTTGGCGGTCAGGCCGCGGCCGATGATCAGCGGAATGCGGCCACCGGCGCGCACTTCGTCGAACAGCACGTCGGACTTGACCTGGAACTCGGCGATCACCTGGCCGTCCTTCAGCGCCTTGCCTTCGTACGGGCGCAACTCGACCTCGTCGCCCATGTTCATCTGCGACACATCGAGCTCGATCGGCAGCGCGCCGGCATCTTCCATCGTGTTGTAGAAGATCGGGGCGATCTTGCTGCCCAGGCAGACGCCGCCGAAGCGCTTGTTCGGGATGAAGGGGATGTCCTCACCGGTGAACCACAGCACCGAATTGGTGGCCGACTTGCGGCTGGAACCAGTGCCGACCACGTCGCCGACGTAGGCGACCAGATGCCCCTTGTCCTTCAGCGACTCGATAAAGGCGATCGGGCCGCGCTTGCCGTCTTCTTCCGGCTCGATGCCGTCGCGCTTGTTCTTGAGCATCGCCAGCGCATGCAGCGGGATGTCCGGGCGGGTGGTCGCATCCGGGGCCGGCGAGAGGTCGTCGGTGTTGGTCTCGCCGGTCACCTTGAACACGGTGATGGTCAGGCTTTCCGGCACTTCCGGACGGCTGGTGAACCATTCGGCATCGGCCCAGCTCTGCAGCACGCCCTGGGCGTTGGCATTGCCGGCCCTGGCCTTTTCCTGCACGTCGTGGAACGCATCGAACACCAGCAGGGTGTTTTTCAGCGAATCGGCCGCCATCGTGCCGACGTCCGCATCGTCCAGCAGTTGGATCAGCGGCGCGACGTTGTAGCCGCCCAGCATCGTGCCCAGCAACGTGGTCGCATGCTCACGCGAGATCAGCACGTTGCTTTCGCTGCCCAGCGCGATCGCGGCCAGGTAGGACGCCTTGACCTTGGCCGCGTCATCGACACCGGCCGGAACGCGGTGGCTCAGCAGATCCAGCAGGTACTCCGCTTCCCCGGCCGGCGGGTTCTTCAGCAGCTCGATGACATCAGCGGTCTGCTGCGCGCTCAGCGGCAACGGGGGAATGCCCAGCGCGGCGCGCTCGGCTACGTGGTGGCGGTACGCTTCCAACATGAACAACTCCCGGGAAATACGGTTGAAAAACAACGGGCTCAGGCGTGCGGCACGATCAGCTTCAGGCCCTTGAAGTAGTCGCGGTAAAAGGTGTCGTTCCAGGTGATCAGGCCGTCGCACTGCAACAGTGCGTGGGCGCCGACCATGAAGTCGTCGAGGCGCCGGGTTTCACCGCTGCGCTGGCGGTGGCGGCGATGCATCTCGCCGGCACGCAGGGCGGATTTGGCTTCCAGCGGGCTGAAATGGATACCCATTTCTTCCAGTGCCTCCTGCACCTGCGCCCCGCCGCGCAGCGAAGCGCAGATTTCCGCCAGCGTGGTCCCGCAGATCACCACCCGGCCACCGACCAGCGCCTGGCGCAGGCAGGCTTCCACCGCATCGGCCTGGGGACCGTTGCTGAGCAGTTCGATCAGGACCGGGGAATCGACGGCGATCATCAAGGATCAGGCCCCGTCGCGGACTGCGCGTACGGCGGCGTCGGCAGAGTCGAAACCGTCCAGCGCGAACTTGCCGCGGGCGCGGGAAATCGCGTCATCCACGCTCTTGCGCAGGACGATGCGGCTGCCATCGAGCTCCACCTTCAGCAAGGTGCCCTTGGTCAGCCCCAACGCATCCCGCACCGCTTTTGGCAGGGTGATCTGTCCGCGTTCCGCGACGGTCACTTCCATGACGGTTCCGATAAAAGTATGGATGAATTATACATACTATAATGAGCGTACCGTGGAGCTGGCCAGATCCGGCAATTCTCACCCGGCCCACATCCGCACCATCACAATGACGGCATTCACTCTTGTGATGACACGGCCCGAACAGTTGCCGCGGTAAGCTGGGCGCCGTCCTTTGGCATGGATCGCACCTTGCCGGCAAATGCCCCGAATCCCGACGTTCCGCAAGCAGGCGCTTGCCTGCCGCGTCACGCAAGCCATCCGATACAGGAGTAGCCCTCATGATCGACTCGTTCTCCACCCGGTCCCGACTCGACGTCAACGGGAAGCAGTACCACTATTTCAGCCTGCCCAAGCTGGGGCAGCAGTTCGACATCGCCCGCC
>DATJBR010000101.1:0-15452 GCA_035515255.1 Lysobacter sp.
CCACGGCCATCAGCACATGGCCGTGGTCGTCGCGCAGGCGCGCGCCGGCACCGCGCAGGGCTTCGGTGACCAGCGGCAGCGAAGTGCCGGCGACGTCGAGCGCGGTCGGATGGAACTGGACGAATTCAAGATCGCGCACCTGTGCACCGGCTGCGATCGCCAGCGCCAGCCCGGCGCCATCGGCGCCCGCCGGATTGGTGCTGCGCGCGAACAACGCGCCGATGCCGCCGGTGGCGAGTACGACCTGCGCGGCTTCGATGGCTGCGACCGCGTCGCCATCGGTGATGCGCACGCCGCAGGCGCGGCCGTCGCGCAGCAGAAGCGCGTCGACCTCGACGCCACCCCGCCACGTCACGTGCGCCGCCTGCGCCACACGCATTGCCAGTGCGCTGGTCACGCAGGCACCGGTGGCATCGCCACCGGCGTGCACGATGCGTGCGCAGGCATGGCCGCCTTCGCGGCCGAGCCGCAGCGTCGCGCCGTCGCGATCGAACGCCACGCCCTGCGCCTGCAGCCACGCGATCGCCGCGGGCGCCGCACCCGTCAGCGCCCGGGCGGATGACACCTCGTTGTGGTGTGCACCGGCTGCCAGCGTGTCCTCGAGGTGCCGCGGCGGACTGTCGCCGGGGCCGCGTGCCGCGGCGATGCCGCCTTGTGCCAACTGGCTCGCACTGCCCTCGCTCCCATGCCCACGCGACAGCAGCAACACCGGCCGCGGGGCGCACGCGAGTGCGGTGCTCAGGCCGGCGATGCCGCCACCGACGATGACGATCGGTGACTCGCGTTTCACGGGCGCTCGGTCCGGCCGACCGCCAGCATCCGCTCCAGCGCGCGGCGCGCACCGGCGATGATGTCGTCGTCGATGCGCACCTGGGGCGTCAGGTCGCGCAGGCAGGCGTGGATCTTCGGCAACGTGATCCGCTGCATGTGCGGGCACAGGTTGCAGGGTTTGATGAATTCGACCTTCGGGAACTGCAGGCGCAGGTTGTCCGCCATCGAGCACTCAGTGATCAGAGCCACGCGTTCGGGTTGGGTCTTCTCCAGCCACCGGCCCATGGCACTGGTCGAACCGACGAAGTCGACTTCGGCGAGCACTTCCGGCGGGCACTCCGGATGCGCCACCAGCACCGCGTCGAAGCGTTCGCGCGCGTGTCGCGCCTGCTGCGCGGTGAACTGTTCGTGGACTTCGCAGCGGCCGTTCCACAGCACTAGTTCGACCTCGGTCTGGGTTGCGACCCAGGCGCCGAGGAAGCGGTCGGGCAGGAAGATCACCTTGTCCGATCCCATCGCCTCCACCACCTGGACCGCATTGGCGGAAGTGCAGCAGGCATCGGACGCCGCCTTCACCGCCGCGCTGGTGTTGACGTAGCTCACCACCGGCACGCCGGGATGCAGCGCGCGCAGCATGTGCACGTCGGCGGCGGTGATCGACGACGCCAGCGAGCAACCGGCCTCGGCGTCGGGGATCAGCACCATGCGATCGGGCGCCAGGATCTTCGCGGTCTCGGCCATGAAGTGCACCCCGCACAACACGATCACTTCGCTGTCGCAGGCGGCCGCGGCCTGTGCCAGCGCCAGCGAATCGCCGGTGACGTCGGCGACGCCATGGAAGATCTCCGGCGACTGGTAGCTGTGCGCCATGATCACCGCGCCGCGTTCGCGCTTGAGCGTGTTGATCGCGTCGATCCACGGCAGGTGGATCGGCACCTCCATGCAAGGGATCAACTGCTCGAGTTTTTCCACCAGCGGCGCGTATTCGAGTTCAAGTTCAGGCCGCCAGCGCGGTGTGGCGAGGACTGCGGAGTGGTTCATGGCATCCATCAGCTAAAAGGGATCGGGCACGAAACATGCCGTGCGGGCACGAAGATCAGGCGCGCCCGCGACCGGCCGCATGCGCCGCCCGGGCCGCGCGGGCAAAACGGGCTCCGCGGTTGAGACCGATGCGCAGGCCCAGCGGCACCGACTCCCACGGCAGCCGCTCCAGCAGGTTGCGCGCGGTCAGGCCCAGCTCGGTATCGCCGGTCAGCACGAGCCGGCGCTGGAAGAACAGCGTGTCCGCATCCTCCAGCCGGCTGGCGAGCAACAGCAGATCGGTCGCGGTGCCGCGCACGCTGGCCTCGGGCGCCTCGTCGGTGACCGTCAACCGGGAACCGTGTTGCTCGATCACCCAGCGCAGGCCCAGGTCGGTGACTTCGATGCCGAGCCGGCGACCCTGCATGAAGTCCAGCGTGCCGTCGGCCAGCGGTGCCGCCAGAACGCGCTGCATCGCGCGTTCCAGCAGGCGCCGCTGGGCGGCCATGGGCACCACGCGCAACAACGGTGCCAGCCGCGACGGCGGCGGAATCAACCGCAGCAACGACGCGTGGCGAGGGGAGGAAGCGTTGTGTGCGGAGGTGTCATACATGGCGGGAGCGATGATGCGGTCGATCGCCGGTAGCGGGCCTTGATCCAGGTCAGGCGCGAGTCCTTGTTGCCGGCAGGCGTGGTCGATCGCGATGCAGGTCATCGCCTGTGCGGTCTCGATAGGCAGGCCGATCCGCGACGCCAGCCACTGCGCACGCGCATGCACCCGCGCCTCGCGGCCAATATCCCGACCGGGCACACCGGTGTCTTGCTTGATCCGCGCAGCATGGCGCGCCAGCCGGCCGCGACCGGCCAGCAGCACCAGCATCGCGTCGTCGACACCGTCGATCGCCCGGCGCACCCAGGCCAACGCCAACGGGTCAGGCATCGTTGGCGACACCACTTGCGCTTGGCAGGGGCCTGGCGGGCGAGCCTGCGGAATCATCGTCAGGCCGCGCCCGACGCGGCATCACTCGGAGCAGGACGCCACATCGGTACCCGTCCATCGATTCCGGCCGCATCCAGGCACTCAGCCAGGCCGCAGCACGGCACGGGTTGAAAACCGTCGAATTCGTACTCGGTCATGGGTCTCCGCCCTCTTTGCCACAGACGCCGGCAACCAACACGCCGGATGGGCAGCAGACCATGCGTTGCCAGCGATGCCCGTGACCTGGGTCAAGTCATCACCACAACGGCTACGGCCGTCGGGCAAATTTGATCGAGATCAGATTTCGCCGGGGCATTCCTGCCAATCTCCCAGAAAATCTTCGTCGGCAGTGGTGCCGCCCGCCATTTCCTGCAACCGTTCCCCAACCTTTTCCCTCCCGGAGAGTCCGCAGATGAAGCGCACAACCGTTTACCTGATACCGCTGCTGGCGGCACTGGCACTGACGTTGCCGGCCTGCGACCGGAGCACGCCCTCCGCCACGCCGGCCGCCGGTGCGACCGCACAGGAGACCGGCGGCTCCCGCAAGGGCGATTTCGGACCGCCGCAGGGCGAGCCGATCAAGGCCGTGCTGACCAGCCCACCGCACGTGCCACCGGCCACCGGCCGCAGCCACCCGGCCAAGGTCATCGTCGAGCTGGACGTGATCGAGAAGGTGATGCCGATCTCCGAAGGCGTGGACTACACGTTCTGGACCTTCGGCGGCACCGTGCCGGGCAGCTTCATCCGCGTACGTCAGGGCGACACGGTGGAGTTCCACCTGCGCAACATGCCCGACAGCAAGATGCCCCACAACATCGACCTGCATGGTGTGACCGGCCCCGGCGGCGGCGCGGCATCGAGCTTCACCGCGCCCGGCCACCGCACCCAGTTCACCTTCAAGGCGCTCAACGCCGGTCTGTACGTCTACCACTGCGCGACCGCGCCGGTCGGCATGCACATCGCCAACGGCATGTACGGAATGATCCTGGTCGAGCCACCGGAAGGCTTGCCGGCGGTGGACAAGGAGTACTACGTGATGCAGGGCGACTTCTACACCACGGGCAAGTACCGCGAGAAGGGCCTGCAGCCGTTCGACATGGAGAAGGCGATCGAGGAGCACCCGACCTACGTGCTGTTCAACGGCTCGGAAGGCTCCACCACCGGTGACAAGTCGCTGACCGCGAAGGTCGGCGATACCGTGCGGATGTACGTCGGCAACGGTGGCCCGAACCTGGTGTCGAGCTTCCACGTGATCGGCGAGATCTTCGACAAGGTCTGGTACGAAGGCGGCACCAAGTACCAGGAGAACGTGCAGACCACGCTGATCCCGGCGGGCGGTGCGGCGATGATGGAGTTCCACCTGGAAGTCCCGGGGAGCTACGTGCTGGTCGACCACAGCATCTTCCGCGCGTTCAACAAGGGTGCGCTGGCGATCCTCAAGGCCGACGGCCCGGAGAACAAGGAGATCTACTCGGGGCTGGAAGTCGACGAGATGTACATCGGCGAACGCGCGGCACCGAGCCTGGCCGCCGTCGCCGTGGCCGCCGCCGCGCAGAAGACGGGTGAGCTGACCGTCGAGGAGCAGATCCAGGCGGGCAAAGAATTGTTCATGGGCACCTGCTCGACCTGCCACCAGGCCAATGGCCAGGGCATGGCCGGTGTGTTCCCACCGATCGCCGCCTCGGATTACATCAAGGCCGACCCGAAGTCCCTGCCGCGGGTGATCCTGCACGGCCTGGAAGGCCCGGTCACGGTCAACGGCACCGACTACAACTCGATCATGCCGCCGATGAACCAGCTGACCGACGACGAGGTCGCCAACATCTCGACCTACGTGCTCAACAGCTGGGACAACCCGGGCGGCAAGGTGACCAAGGCCGAGGTCGCCGAGATGCGCAAGACCAAGCCGGCCAACGCCTCGGCAGGCCACTGACGTGATCGGCAAGCTCGCCGCCGCGTTGCTGGTTGCGATTCCCTTCGCCGGCGCGCTCGCCGGCGGGGCGGACTACCTGCCAGTGCCCGGCGGCAGCTTCGCCAGCGCGCTCAACTACGAGGACGCGCCCGGCAAGCAGCCGGTCGCGGCCTTCTCGATGATGCGCACGCCGGTCACCAACGCGGATTTTCTGGCGTTCGTGAAGGCCCACCCGCAATGGCGGCGCGACCGCGTCCCCGGAGTGATGGCCGAGGCACGCTACCTGTCGCACTGGGCCGGTCCGGTGGAACTGGGCGAGGACGCCAGGCCCGGCCAGCCGGTCGTGCAGGTGAGCTGGTTCGCCGCCGATGCCTACTGCGCCGCGCAGGGCGCGCGGCTGCCGACCTGGATCGAATGGGAGTACGTCGCGGCGGCCGACGAAACCCGCCGCGACGCCCGCCGCGACCGGATCTGGCGCGAACGCATCCTGCGCTGGTACTCGCGCCCGTCCAACACCGCCCTGCCGCGCGCCGGCCTGCAGCCGGCCAACGCGTACGGGATACAGGACCTGCACGGCCTGGTGTGGGAATGGACCGAGGACTTTTCCTCGTTGCTGATGGATGCCGACAACCGCAACCAGGGCGATCCCGACAATGCCCGCTTCTGCGGCGCCGGCGCGCTGTCGATGAACGACCGCGACAACTACGCCGTACTGATGCGGGTGGCGATGCTGTCCTCGCTCAGTGCCGAATCCACCACCGGCAACCTCGGTTTCCGGTGCGTCAAGGACATGCCATGAAACGACCGATACTCCTGCTCGCCGCCGCGCTGCTGTGCGGCAGCGTGCTGGCGGCCCCGCCCGCCGGGCGGACCACCACCCCACTGCCCCGCGACTCGGTCTACCAGTTGCAGGTGCAGCTCACCGACCAGAACGGCCGACAGGCCGCCTGGGCCAGCAAGCGCGGTGCGCCGCAGCTGGTGTCGATGTTCTACACCTCGTGCCAGTACATCTGCCCGCTGATCATCGACAGCGGCAAGGCGGTCGAGAAGCAACTGACCGACGCCGAACGCGCGCGCTTGGGCATCACCCTGATCAGCATGGACCCGGTGCGCGACACCCCGGCCGCACTGAAGACCGTGGCCGACAAACGCAAGCTGGACCCGTCGCGCTGGACCTTGGCCAGCCCGCCTGCCAACGACGTGCGTGCGGTCGCCGGCGTGCTCGGCATCCGCTACCGCGCGCTCGCCGATGGCGAATTCAACCACACCAGTGCGCTGGTCCTGCTGGACAGCGAAGGCCGGATACTGGCGCGCACCGAAAAGGTCGGCAGCCAGCCCGATCCGGAGTTCATTGCCGCCGTCCGCAAGGCGCTGCACTGACAGGCAACGTGGGCCGATCCGCTCGGGCGATGCCGCGTTGCAACTCAAGACGCAGGTAATGGTTGGCCTGCATGCATACCGGACATCGCCTCGGCTCTGCGCACGGCCGCAGGAGGATGCGTGCGGAGTGGAGAAGGGATTTACGCGACCTCGCGTGCCAGTCGCCCCAGCGTCGCCAGCGCCGCTTCCGCCCGCGCGTCCAACGGGTGGCCGCAGTTGAGCCGCAGGCAATGGCCGAAGCTGCGACCGGCGGAGAACATCGGCCCCGGCGCGATGCTGATGCCCAGCCGTGCGGCGCGCTGCTGGATCGCCAGTGCGTCGGCGGGCGGCGGCAGCTCCAGCCACAGGAAGTAGCCGCCGGCCGGTCGCGTCACCCGGGTGCCGGACGGAAAGTGCCGGGCCACCGCCTCCAGGTACTGCGCCTGCTGCGTCGCCAGGGTCTTGCGCAGCCGGCGCAGGTGGCGGTCGAAGCCGCTGTGCTGGAGGTACTTCGCCAGCGCCGCCTGGGTCGGCACGCTGGTGTTGAGGGTGGTGGTCAACTTGCGCCGGGCGACCTGCTGCGCGAACCGGCCCGGTGCGACCCAGCCGATCCGGTAACCGGGCGCCAGGCTCTTGGAAAACGACGAGCAGTGCATGACCAGCCCCTCGCGGTCGAACGCCTTGGCCGGCAGTGGACGCTCGCTGCCGAAATACAGCTCGGCGTAGACGTCGTCCTCGACCAGCGGAATCCGATGGCGCGCCAGCAGCTCCACCAGCACACGCTTGCGATCACTCGACAGGCTCGCGCCCAGCGGGTTCTGGAAATTCGTCATCAGCCAGCAGGCTTTCGGCGCATGCCGCGCGATCGCCGCCTCCATCGCGGTCAGATCGACGCCCTCGCGCGGATGGGTCGGCACCTCGATAGCGCGCAGGCGCATGCGCTGCAGGATCTGCAAGGTCGCGTAGAAGCAGGGCGACTCGACCAGCACCGCATCGCCCGGCTCGGTCACCGCGCCGATGCACAGGTTCAGCGCCTCCAGCGCGCCATTGGTGACGACGATCTCATCGCTGCCGACCTGCATGCCGCCGAGCCGGTAACGCAGCGCGATCTGCCGGCGCAGCTCCGCGTTGCCCGGCGTCAGGTCATCGACCGTGCTGCGGGGGTCGAGATGGACAGCGGTGGAAGCGAGTGCGCGGCCCAGCTGCCTGAGCGGGAACAGCTCCGGATCGACGAAGGCCGAGCCCAGCGGCACCACATCCCGTGCCATCGACGACTCCAGCACCTGGAACACCAGGTCGCTGACCTCCACCGAGCGCGACTCGCCGTCGGGTTGCGACGGCAACTCCGGCTCCGGCGCGTGGGCCACCGCTGCGGCGTTCACGTAGTAGCCGGAACGGGCGCGCGAATGGACCAGCCCGCGCGCCTCAAGCAGGTAGTACGCCTGGAACACCGTCGACGGGCTGACCCGGCGGGCGGCACTGGCCTGGCGTACCGACAGCAAGCGGTCGCCGGGCTTCAGCAACCCCTGCCGGATCGACTCGGCGACGTCCTCGGCCAGCGTTTCATAGAGTTTCATCGTCGGCTCCTCGCCTTCGGCCGAACCTGAACCCGCTGAACTGATACGGTTTTTTACCAACTGCCTGAGTCTACGGGAACTGATCCGGTCGCCGTATCCTGCAACGTTGAACGGGTGTTCCAACTGGACATCTTCCCAAGGGAATCGCTTCCGATGAATCCGCAAGTCGAAATCACCCTCGCCCTGATCCTGTTCGTGCCGTGGTTTTCCATCCTCGCGGTGCTGTTCTGGGTCTATCCGCGGCAACCGCGGATGCCCACCCGCACCGTGTTCGACAGCCTCAGCCTGGCGATCGCCACCGCGCTGGCCGCGTGGGGCATGCAGCGCGGCTACCACCTGGCCGACCCGGCCTATGGCGCCATGTGGAAGCAGGTGGTCGCCACGATGGGCGCGTACGGGATGTTCCTGCTGGCGATGACCGTCGCCGTCGGCCTGCGCCACCGCTGGCTGCGGCGGCTCCGCGACAACGGCGCCCAGTCGGGGGAGTCCGCAGCCGCCTCCGCATCCACCTCAACCCGGGAACTCGCATGAAGACCCTGCTCATCCTCGGCTTCCTCGGCGTGATCATCTACAATCTCGGCGCTGGCCTGTATTACATGCTGGTCGATACCGGCACCAGCAAACGCACGGTCAACGCGCTGACCAGACGCATCACGCTATCGATCGTGCTGATCGGGCTGGTGATTGCCGGCATCGCCACGGGGATCCTCCAGCCTCACGGTGTCGGTGCCTGACTGGCGATGCCTGACCGGCCTTGCGACCCCGCCCGCCGTACCTCCCCACGGCCCGGACCGGTTTGATCCAGATCAACTCCCCACCCAGTTGCCTCCGGGAAAATAGGTGCCTACACAAATGAAGGTTTTCCATGACTGTGCATGACGACGCCATGGCGATGCCGGCTGGCTCCGGTGACTCCGCGCTGGCCGCGCCCCGCGGCTACTACAACGACAAGGTGGTCCACCAGTTCGTGGTCGCGACCATGTTCTGGGGCATCGTGGGCATGGCCGTCGGCGTGTTCATCGCCGCCCAGCTCTACTGGCCGGCGCTGAACTTCGACACCCCCTGGCTGAGCTACGGCCGGCTGCGGCCGTTGCACACCAACGGGGTGATCTTCGCGTTCGGCGGCTCGGTGCTGTTCGCCACCAGCCTGTACGTCGTGCAGCGCACCTGCCACGTCCGCCTGATTTCCGACAAGCTGGCCAGCTTCGTGTTCTGGGGCTGGCAGGCGGCGATGGTCAGTGCCGTCATCACCCTGCCGATGGGCCTCACCCAGGGCAAGGAATACGCCGAGCTGGAATGGCCGATCGACATCCTGATCGCAGTGGTCTGGGTCGCCTACGGCTGGCTGTTCTTCCGCACGATCGCCAAACGCCGGGTCAAGCACATCTATGTCGCCAACTGGTTCTACGGCGCCTACATCATCGGCGTGTGCCTGCTGCACATCGTCAACAACCTCGTCTTCCCGGCCGGGCTGTTCAAGTCCTACTCGGTCTACAGCGGCGCGGTCGATGCGATGGCGCAGTGGTGGTACGGCCACAACGCGGTGGCGTTCCTGCTGACCGTCGGCTACCTGGCGATGATGTACTACTTCGTGCCCAAGCAGGCGCAGCGGCCGATCTACTCCTACCGGCTGTCGATCGTGCACTTCTGGGCGCTGATCTCGGTCTACATGTGGGCCGGTCCGCACCACCTGCACTACACCGCGCTGCCGGACTGGGCGCAGTCGGTCGGCATGGTGTTCTCGGTGATCCTGCTGGCCCCGAGCTGGGGCGGCGCGATGAACGGCATCCTTACCCTGTCGGGCGTGTGGCACAAGCTGCGCACCGATCCGATCCTGAAGTTCCTGATCGTGGCGATCAGCTTCTACATGATCGCGACCTTCGAAGGCCCGTTGCTGTCGATCAAGACCGTCAACTCGCTCAGCCACTACACCGACTGGACCGTGGGCCACGTCCACGCCGGCACCCTGGGCTGGGTGGCGATGATCTCCTTCGGCTCGCTGTATTCGCTGTATCCGCGCTTGATCGGTGCCAAGGCGATGTACTCGACCAAGTGGATCGACGGCCACTTCTGGCTGCACACCGTGGGCGTGGTGTTCTACATCGCCTCGATGTGGATCGCCGGCATCACCCAGGGCCTGATGTGGCGCGCCACCAACGCCGACGGCACGCTGACCTACAGCTTCGTGGAGTCGCTGGCGGTGACCTATCCGTACTACCTGGGCCGCCTGCTCGGCGGGGTGATGGTGCTGGCCGGCATCTGCCTGATGTCGTGGAACATGTGGCGCACGCGCCAGAGCGTGCTGGCCCCGGCCGCACATCCGGTGCTGGCGCCGCATGTGGCCGAAGCGCAGGGCTGAGGACGAAACGATGAGTATTGGACACGAGAAGGTTGAGAAGAACATCGGTTTGCTCGCGGTGCTGGTCGCCGTGGCGGTGTCGCTGGGCGGGCTGGCGGAGATCGTGCCGCTGATGTACCAGGCCGAGGCGATCGAGCCGTTGCCGGGCGTCAAGCCCTACCCCGCGCTGGAGCTGGCCGGACGCGACGTCTATGTGCGCGAGGGCTGCTACAACTGCCACTCGCAGATGATCCGCACCCTGCGCTTCGAGACCGAGCGCTACGGCCACTACTCGCTGGCCGGCGAGTCGGTGTACGACCGCCCGTTCCAGTGGGGTTCCAAGCGCACCGGGCCGGACCTGGCCCGGATCGGCGGACGCTATTCCGACGACTGGCACCGCGTCCACATGACCGACCCGCGCGCGGTGGTGCCGGAGTCGAACATGCCGGCGTTCCCGTGGCTGGAAAAGAACGAGGTCGACGGCAAGGCCATCACCCGCCACATGAAGACCCTGCAGCGCCTGGGTGACCCGTATACGGACGAGGAAGTCGCCAGCGCCGCCGATGACGTGGCCGGCAAGACCGAGCTCGACGCGGTGGTGGCGTACCTGCAGGGCCTGGGCCTGAATGCCCCGCGTGGAGGCTGAGCCATGCTTTCGGGAATCATCACCGTCGCCCTGATGCTGATATTCGTGGCGGTCTGGGTCTGGGCCTGGAGCCCACGGAACAAGCAATCCTTTGATGAAACCGCACGCCTCGCGCTCGACGAGGGTCCGGGCAACACCGACAACACCGCCGAAGGCGCGGGGGAGCCGCACGCATGAGCACCAGTTGGTCGTGGTATGTCATCGTCCTGGCGGCGTTCAACCTGCTGGGCTGCGTCTGGCTGCTGTGGTGGACGTCCCGGCGCCGCCCGGGCGATCCCAAGCCCGAGGAGACCAGTCACTACTGGGACGAGGACATCACCGAATACAACAAGCCGATGCCGCGCTGGTGGATCCAGGGCTTCTTCATCGCGATCGCGTTCGGTTTCGCGTACCTGTTCTGGTACGGCGGCTGGGGCACCTACTCCGGCCTCAGCGGCTGGAGCTCGCAGGGCGAGCACGCCAGCGACAAGCAGGTGTGGGATGCCACCCTGGCCGAAACCTTCCGTCCGTATGACGGCAAGCCGATCGACCAGCTGGCGACCGACCCGGTCGCGCTCAACCTGGGCCGCTCGATCTTCGCCAACACCTGCGCCACCTGCCACGGCTCGTCGGCGCAGGGCGCCATCGGCTACCCCAACCTGACCGACGACATCTGGCACTGGGGCGGCGCGCCCGACCAGGTGCTGGAAACCGTGCTCGACGGCCGCGAAGGCGTGATGCCCGAGTGGGGCAAGGTGCTGACCGGCATGGGCGGCGAGCATGCGGTGGATTACGTCATCGCCTACGTCCGTGTCCTCGGTACACCCGACCAGTCGGTGCAGAACGACTTCATGGCCGCGCAGGGCAAGAAGCTCTACGACGGCGTGTGCGTGGCCTGTCACGGGGTCGAGGGCAAGGGCAACCAGGCCGTCGGCGCGCCCGACCTGACCGACAACTATTCGATGTACGGCGACAGCAAGGAAAGCCTGCGACAGACCATCGTCAACGGCCGCCACGGCGTGATGCCGGCGCACCGGGAACTGCTCGGGGAGACCCGTTCGCGGCTGGTCGCGGCCTACGTATGGTCGCTGTCCAACGCTTCCGCAGCAGGAGCCACGGGCACCGCCCCCAAGGCCGCTCCGTGAGCCAGTACGCGCCGCCATCCCCGATGGAACACCCGCCGCGCCCGATGGCGCAGCGGGTCGGCGCGATCCTCTGGCCCAGTTTCTTCGCCGCCGGCGTGGCGACGATGGTGTTCTTCGCCTTCATCGACCCGCTGCAACTGCGCGACATGACCTTCCCGGACGTGGCGATCAGCAGCGGGGTCGGTTACACGATCGGCTTCTTCATGTTCTGGCTGGCGACGGCATCGTCGAGCCTGTTCACCTGGCTGCTGCTGCGGCCGGCGAGCCGTTTCAACCGGTCGTTACCCCCCCAGAAGTAGTCATCCAGAAAGGCAGTCCGCGGTGAGCAAGAAAATCGACATCGACCTCCTCGACGACGGCAGCGGAAGCTCCGTCTACGTCAAGGAGCGCAAGGTGTATCCGCGCGATGTCAGCGGCCGGTTGGACCGGTTGCGCAAACTGGCGGTGTTCTGGCTGCTGGGGATGTACTACGTGTTCCCGTGGCTGAACTGGGACGGCCGCCAGGCGGTGCTGTTCGACCTGCCGGCGCGCAAGTTCTACGTGTTCGGCCTGACCTTCTGGCCGCAGGACTTCACCTTCCTGGCGATGCTGCTGATCATCCTGGCGCTGGTGCTGTTCTTCGTCACCGCGCTGGCGGGACGGGTCTGGTGCGGCTACGCCTGTCCGCAGACGGTCTGGACCGAGGTGTTCCTGTGGATGGAGCGCTGGACCGAGGGCGACCGCGCCAAGCGGATGAAGCTCGATGCCGGCCCGTGGAACCGCGACAAGATCCTGCGCAAGGGCTCCAAGCACGTGCTGTGGATCGTGTTTGCGCTGTGGACCGGCTTCACCTTCGTCGGCTTCTTCACCCCGATCGTCAGCCTGGCCGAACGCACCTGGCCATTCAACTGGAACGGCTGGGAAACCTTCTGGGTGCTGTTCTATGCCCTGGCCACGCTGGGCAACGCGGGCTTCCTGCGCGAGCAGGTGTGCAAGTACATGTGCCCGTATGCGCGCTTCCAGAGCGCAATGTTCGACCGCAACACCCTGATCATTGCCTACGACCCGATGCGCGGCGAGCCGCGCGGCCCGCGCCGCCGTGGCCTGGGCGACGTGATCTCCCGCGGTCGCGGCCTGCTCGACAAGGCGCTGGCGTACGAATTGGTATTCCGCGCCAGCCGCCATGACGCGGCCGGCAACGCGATGGAGTACGCGCGCACCGAGGCCGGCAAGCCCAACGACGCGGCCTTCGGCGCCAGTCTGGAAGTGGCACTGCCGCGTCCCGCGCCCGACGCCGCCGGCGACTGCATCGACTGCACCATGTGCGTCCAGGTCTGTCCCACCGGCATCGATATCCGCGACGGCCTGCAATACGACTGCATCGCCTGCGGCGCCTGCATCGACGCCTGTGACGACGTGATGGACAAGATGGGCTATCCGCGTGGCCTGATCCGCTATTCCACCCAGAACGCGATCGACGGCAAGCCCACCCGCATCCTGCGTCCGCGCGTGTTCGTCTATGCCGCGCTGCTGGTGGTGCTGGTCGGCGGCTGGGCGTGGGGTATCGCCGCGCGCAGTCCGCTGATCGTCGACGTGCTGCGCGACCGCAATGCGCTGTACCGGGTGGTCGCGGACGGCATCGACAACGGCTACACCCTGAAACTCGTCAACAAGACCGACCAGCCGCAGCAGTACCGCATCGAGCTGGAGTCGACCACGCCCGGGATCGTCCTGCGCGGCGGCACCCAGTCCGCCCAGGCCGATGCGGCGCAGGTGATCTCGCTGCCGGTCGAGGTGACCGCGCCAGCCACCGTGCAGGGCCGCCACGACCTGCGGTTCGTGATCGAGTCCGCCGACGGCAAGACCCGCCAGGTCGTGGACAGCAGCTTCTTCGGACCGACCCAATGAACCGACCAGACCCCAACGACAACTCCTCCTCCGGCAAGCACGACGGCAAGCCGGAATCGCCGTGGCGCATGCCGATCATCTGGCTGGTGATCGCCTTGCCGGCGGTGGTGGTCATCGCCAGCATCGGGCTGATCTTCATCGCCAGCGACGGCAACAACGACGTGATCCGCGACGACGTCCAGCGCACCGCGCAGATCCAGACCGCCGATCTGGGTCCGGACGCGGTCGCCGCGGAGGAGAAGCTCAGTGCGATCGTGCGCATCGACGCCGAACTGGGAATCATCGAGGTGCTGCCGGTCAGCGGGAAGTTCGACACCGCCGCACCACTGTGGCTGACCCTAGCCCATCCCACCCTCTCGTCGGAGGACCAGGCCTTCGTGCTGGAACCCTACGAACTGGGCTGGCGTGCGCCGGCCGAGCTCGATACCAGCCACGACTGGAAGGTCTCGCTCGGCCCCGAAGATGCCCGCTGGCGCCTGCGGGGTCGCCTGCCGAAGGGCCAGCAAGCCACCGACCTTCGGCCCTCGTTGCAGGCACCGTAGGCATGCGATGACCGTGGCGCTGACCTCCGGCGTGGCCGCACATCCCGATGCGCTGCTCGCCGACACCGGCGGTTGCCATCACTGCGGCGAGGCCTTGCCCGCGGCGCCGGCGCGGGTCGAACTGGACGGTGCGGTACGCGCCTTCTGCTGCGACGGTTGCGCCGCCGCCGCGCAGTGGATCCGCGAGGCCGACCTGGGCGACTACTATCGCCTGCGCAGCGAACACGCCGGCCGCGTCGATTCCGAGCCGGTTGATCTGGCGGTGTGGGACCGCGACGAACTGCTGGCCGAACACGCCCACGACATCGACGGCGGCCGCGAAATCACCCTGCTCACCGACGGCATGCGCTGCGCCGCCTGCGCGTGGCTGATCGACCGCGTGCTGGCGCGCGAACCCGGCGTGATCGAGGCCGGTGCGAACGCCGTCACCGGCCGCATCCGGCTGGCCTGGAACCCTTCCGAAACCACCCTGTCGCGACCGCTGCAGCGGCTGGTGACGCTCGGCTACCGGCCCTACCTGGCCGGCGGCGAGGCGCGTGAAAGCGCCAGGCGGCGCCAGCGCAACCGCGACCTGATCCGGGTCGGCGTCGCCGGGATGGGCGCGATGCAGGCCATGATGCTGGCCGGCTCGCTGTACCTGGACACCTCCGGGTCGATGCCGACGCCGACCCGCGACTTCTTCCGCTGGCTGACCTTCCTGGTGTCCACCCCGGTCGTGTTCTACGCCGGCTGGCCGTTCATCACCGGCGCGTGGCGGGAACTGCGCCACCGCCAGCTCGGCATGGACACGCTGATCGCCGGCTCGACCCTGCTGGCCTACTTCGCCAGCGTGATCGGCACCATCCGCGGCAGCGAGCACGTCTGGTACGACGCGGCGGTGATGTTCGTGTTCCTGCTGTCTATCGCGCGGATGCTGGAGCAGCGCGCGCGCAACATCGCCAACGCACAGGTCGACGCGCTGGCACGCGCACGGCCGGCGTTCGCGACCCGCGAACTGGCCGACGGAAGCCGCGAGTCGATCCCGCTGCCCGCGCTGGTGATCGGCGACATCGCCTGTGTGGCGGTCGGCGAGGTGGTGCCGGCCGACGGCGAGCTGATCGACGGCCAGGCGCGGTTCGAGGAAGCCCTGCTGACCGGCGAGTCCAGCCCGGTCGACAAGGCCGCCGGCGACCGCGTGTACGCCGGCACCGTCTGCCGCGAGCAACCCGCAAGATTGCGCGTCACCGAGACCGGCAGCGCGACCCGGCTGTCGCAACTGGCGCGGCTGGTCGAACAGGCGCAGGCACAGCGGCCGGCC
>DATJBR010000102.1:0-7410 GCA_035515255.1 Lysobacter sp.
CGAGGTCTGGCACCAGCGACCGTCACGATCTGGCCCTATGATCGCCGCACTGGCCCTCGCAATCTGGCCCCAAAGCCTCAGGAGCCTGGACCGTGACCGAAAGCACCCGACTGCAACAGCGCCGCATCGCCGCCATCCCCCGCGGGGTGGCGACCGCGATGGCGAACTTCGCCGACCGCGCCGAGAACGCCGAACTGTGGGATACCGACGGCAAGCGCTTCGTCGATTTCGCTGGCGGCATCGCCGTGCTCAACGTCGGCCACCGCCATCCGAAGGTGATGGCGGCGGTGCGCGACCAGCTGGATCGCTACACCCACACCGCCTTCCAGGTCATGGCCTACGAGCCCTACGTGGCGTTGGCCGAGCGCCTGAACGCGCTGGCGCCGATCGACGGCCCGGCCAAGACCATCCTGTTCTCGACCGGCGCCGAGGCGGTGGAGAACGCGGTCAAGATCGCCCGCGCCGCGACCCGCCGCCGCGCGGTGATCGCCTTCTCCGGCGGCTTCCACGGCCGCAGCTTCATGGCGATGGCGATGACCGGCAAGACCGTGCCGTACAAGCGCGGCTTCGGCCCGCTGCCCGGCGACGTCCATCACCTGCCGTTCCCGGCCGCGCACCGCGGCGGCACGGTGGAAGAGAGCCTGGAGGCGCTGGACAGCCTGTTCCGCACCGACGTGTCGCCCGAGGACGTGGCGGCGATCGTGATCGAGCCGGTGCAGGGCGAGGGCGGCTTCCTGCCAGCGCCGGCCGCGCTGATGCAGGCGCTGCGAAAGATCGCCGACGAGCACGGCATCGTGCTGGTCGCCGACGAGGTCCAGACCGGCTTCGGCCGCACCGGGCGCATGTTCGGCATCGAACACACCGGCGTGCGCCCCGACCTCATGGTCGTGGCCAAGTCGCTCGCCGGTGGCTTCCCGCTGTCCGGCGTGATCGGCCGCGCGGCGCTGATGGACGCGGCCGAGCCCGGCGGACTGGGCGGCACCTATGCCGGCTCGCCGATCGCCTGCGCCGCCGCGCTGGCGGTGCTGGACGTGATCGAGGAAGAAGCCCTGCTGGAGCGCGCGCGCGATCTCGGCAAGCAGGTCGAGGAGCGACTGGCGGCGTTCGCGGCACGTGGTGACCTGCGGCCCCTCGGCAACGTCCGCGGCTTGGGCTCGATGCTCGCCTTCGACCTGCTGGCCCGCCGCGGCGACGCCGAGCCCGACCCGGCCGCGACCCGCGCGGTGCTGCAACGCGCGCACGCGCTCGGCCTGGTGCTGCTGGGCTGCGGCGGCCAGGGCGAGTCGATCCGCCTGCTGTACCCGCTGACGATTTCCGACGCCGTGTTCGACGAGGGCATGGCGCTGTTGGAACAGGCGTTGGTGCTGTCGCCGGACGGCGCGGCCTGACGCGCGGGCCGGCACCGATGCCCTGCGGCTGCCATGCGATGGTTCTGCCCGTTCGACGCCGCCGATGAAACCCGGACCACGCGCGCTGGATCAGCTCAACCTCGCCCTCGACCCGGCCGCGCCGCTGAGCCTGCAGCACCAGCTCCGGCAGCAGATCGTCGACGCCATGCACCGTGCCGTACTGCGGCCGGGACAGCGCCTGCCGTCGTCGCGCCAGCTGGCTGAACGCCTCGGAGTATCACGAAACACCGTCAGCCTGGCCTACGACGGATTGCTGGCGGATGGCTACCTGTCCAGTCGTTTACGCAGCGGTGTCTACGTTGGCGCGGACTTGGCCGGCACGCGGATCGGTGCCGGACGGCGGCGGCGCGATCCTGCATCGCCACTGGCCGCGCGCCTGCCGCCGGAGCCCGAGGACACCGGCTTCCGCTGTCCGCAACACTGGCACCGCTACCCCTTCTCGTTCATCGACGGCCGCGTCGACGCCGAACTGACCCCTGCGGCGGAGTGGGGCGAGGCCATCCGGCTGGCCGGTTCCCGCCACGAAGTGCAGCAGTGGCACCAGGAAGGCGGCGACAACGACGACCCCATGCTGGTGGAGGAGATGCGCGGCAAGATCCTGCCGATGCGCGGCATCCAGGCCGGCGCCGACGAGGTGCTGGTGACCCTGTCGAGCACGCATGCGCTGCAGATCGCCGGGGAGCTCCTGGTCCGGCGCGGCACGCCGGTGGTGCTGGAGCGCCCCACTGAAGCCGCGTTCGAGCGCCGACTGCGCGCGCGCCACGCGGATGTGTCGATGCTCGACCCGGACTCGCACGCTCCGCTGCCGCCGGGCGCCGTGGTGGTGACCAGCCGGCGGCACGGGTTCGCCTCCGGCTCGAACGATCCCGGGCGGCTGCTGGCCCGCGTCGCCGCGGCGGACGGGGTATTGATCGAACACGACGTGCCGTCCGGCGTGCAGGACACCGGCCGCATCGCCTCCGCGCTGCGCGCCTTCGACCAGGACGGCCGGGTGGTCTACGTCGGCGGGTTGGCCCCGGCGGTGTCCTACGGCGAGCCCCCGGGCATGCTGGTCGCGCCGGCGGCGCTGATCGAACGCGCGCGCGAGCTGCGCGCCCGACAGGGCACCACGCCGCCGCGGCTGGTGCAACGCGCCTGGGCGTACTTCGTCGGACTGGGCCACTACTCGTCCGCGCTGGTACGTGCCGGACGCGTGCTGGCCGAGCGCCGCACCGCGCTGCGCGATGCACTCAACCACTACCTGCACGAGCGGGTCAGCATCGAGACCGCGCCCGGCGCCAGCGCGTACTGGGTCAGCGTGCCGACCGGCATGGACGCGCGCGAACTGGCACGCCAGGCGGCCGAGATCGGCGTGCTGGTCGAACCCGGCTGCCACCGCGACGGCCGCGAGGCGCTGTGCATGGGCGTGACCGGCATTTCCGCCGCGCGCATCCGCGAGGGCGTGCGCCACCTCGCGCGGCTGGTGCGGGGCGACCTGTCGCCGTCCTCACGTCGGATGGAGGACGAGCCCACCGCGCCGCTGCGTGGCAAGACCCTGCGCCGGGCGATGGCAGGCGCTTCCCTGCTTTACAGCACCGTGTACGGCGCACCGTGCACGCTGGAGGTCCACAGCGACGGCAACCTTGCCGGCACCGCGGGCTATGCCGGCGAGGACTGCGACCGCGGCCACTGGTGGATCGAGGACGACCGCTGGTACCGGCAATGGCGGCAATGGGCCTACGGCGAGGCGACCGGCTATTCGGTGGTGGTCGACGGCGACCAGGTGCGCTTCTTCGGCGAGGACGGCTTCCTCGCCGATACCGCGGTGCTGACGCGCTGGCCCTCCAGGCGCCGCGCCCGCTAGACCGCCTCCGGCATCGCGCCCGTGGACGGCGGCGCGGTCGGGCGCCGCCGTCACTGGCACAGGCTGCGGATACCGTGCGCGGCCACAGCCGCATCCATCCACAGGTAGGTGTCGTCGTCGGAGAAGTAGTAGTAGGCGCTGCGGTTGGGCAGGATCAGCACGGTGATACCGCCGTAGCCGGACATGAGCGGCACCCACAGCTCACCGCTGCAGCCGGACATCCGGCCGCCCACGTCATGCGCCCAGAAGCCGTTGTTGTAGCGATAGCCGGCGAGCGGGGCCAGGCCGCGGTCGGTGGGATCGCGCTGCAGCGCGGCATCGAGCTGGCCCTGGTGCAGGACGGCCTGCGACTGGCTGCCGGTGGCGAGGAAGTCCGCGATCCGGGCCACGTCGTTGCGTGTCCACATCAACCCCCAGCCGGTGAATGGCTGGATCGCGGAGTCGTAGGTACGGCGGGTGAAATCGGCGGTGCGGCTGACGCCCAGCGGCAGCAGCACGTCACCGAGCACGGTGTCGGCGTAGATGTCGGCGCCGGCGCCCTCCAGCGCCTTGAGGCGCGCGTTCATTGCGGTGCCGAGGATGTAGGTGTCGGAGCTGTGGTAGACCCAGCGGCTGCCCGGAGCCGCCTTGCGGCTGTAGTTGGCGCAGCTGTAGCCGATCTTCGCCGCGTGGGTCTCGGCAAGGAACAGGCCATTGGTGTGGGTCGCGCCCTCGTCGCTCATGTAGCCCGCCAGGGCGTAGTTGCCGGTGGCCATGTCGAGCGCGTTGCCGAAGGTCACGTCGCCCCAGTTGCCATTCGCGGCGCAGGCCGGGACGTGGTGGCCGATGACCTGGTCGAAGGTGCCCGGATGGCGGGCCTCCAGGCGCATCATCGCCAGCCCGGCGAACACGCTCTTGGCGGCCGAGTAGGACGGCACGACCAGCGACTCGCAGTAGGGATATGCGCCGCGGCGGGTGGTGCAACCGCCGCTGTAGTGGATGCCGTCGATGACGAAGCCGACCAGCGACACGTGCTGCGGATCCTTGCCGTTGGGCGCGGCGAACTTCGCCGGATCGGTGCCCGGATAGTCCTGGGCCAGCGCGGACAGTGGCCTGACCGGCATGCGGCCGGCGACTTCGGCCTGGTGGTCGGCGGCCAGGACGGCCGCGCCGGCGACGGCGGACGGCGTGTAGCCGGCTGCCAGCAATCCCCACAGGTCGACCTTGAAGTACAGGCAGGTCTCCGAGGCGATCTGGTAGGCCACGTTCGACACCGCGCCGTCGTCCCTGAACAGGAACGTGAGCACACCGTTGTGCATGCAGTTGGCGTTCTTCTGTTGCAGGGCGAACGGAAGCGCCACGCGGCTGTAACCGTTGTCGCCGGCCTCGTCCCACACCCGGCCCGGGGACAGCACGTATTCCCAGTGCGGATGGCTGCCGGACACCGAGTCGCGCCGCACCGGCACGATGTGGCTGCCAGTCTGCACCAGCTCGAAATCGAATTCCGGCAGGTGCTTGAGCGGGCTGTCCTGGCTGCCGGTGTAGCGGAAGCTGTCCACGTGCTCGGTGAAACCGCCGGCGGTGGCCTCGCCTGACAACGTGAGCCGACCCTCGAAGTGGTTGCCGGGCGTCGCCGCGCCCGCGGGCAGCGCGTAGTGGGCGTAGTCGAGCGGCGTGCCGGGGGCGGTGCCGGCCATCAGCGTGGCGAAGCCGAGCTGGCTGCGGGCCACGTTGCCGTTGCCGGGCAGCGGATCGAAGTCGTCGCCTTCTCCACCACTACCCGGGTCCGTGGTGCCGGTGCCGGACAGCGCGATGCCGATCTGCGCCTGGTCCGGATCGTTGGAGGCGATGGCCAGGGTGGCGGAGAAGCTGCCGGCGGCCGTCGGCGCGAATCGCAGCTGGACCTGGCAGCTCGCGCCGGGTGCCAGCGTCCCGCAGTCATGCGCGGTGATGCTGAAGGGCGCGACGGGCGCCGCGACCTGCGAGACCACCAACGGTGCATTGCCGGCGTTGGCGACGGTCGCCACCAGGTTGCCGCTGGCGCCGACCGCGACGCTGCCGAAGCCCAGGCTCGCCGGCACCACGATGTCCGGCGCGGTGGGCGCACCACCGGTACCGCTGACCACGACCGAGTGCCCGTAGCAGTAGTCACCGGTGGTGGTGCCGCTGCCGCGCAGGCGCAGCAGCACCTGCGGATTGTTGTCGATGCCCGCGGGCGAGGCACTCGCGGTGTACGGGATGCCGTTGTCCTGGCCGTTGCCCAGGGTCAGCACCGCGGTCCAGCTGCCGCCACCGTCGGTGGAGACCTCGGCATGGCAGAACTCGTTGTTTTCCAGTGAACCGGCCGACATCGTGAACTCCGCCGACACCGCGCTGTAGCCGGCGGTGGAAACGGCACGGGTCGCGCTGGCCGGACCGCGCAGTCGCAGCGCGCCCTGATGGGCGTCCACGCTGCCGCTGGTGGCCCAGCCGGCAATACCGCCCGCGAAGTCGACGGAGAACACGGTACTGGCACGGGCCGTGGCGGACAGCGCCAATGCCAACGTCAGCGAGACCACGATCGAACCCACGAAGACAGGCAGCTTCATGCCGACGCACCTCTTGGTCTGGAAAGGCGATTACCGCACGCTGCACCGCCACGCCGGTCGGCGATAGCGCCAAACCGGGGTCTTCGATGGAGCCAGTGCCCGACCGGACCGCCAACCCGGTCGTCCGCCATGTCGCCGCCGTGCCAGCCGCAGGATCAGGATGCACTGGCACCATCCAGGCCTGCCGACTGGCTCTAATCGGCTCGCGCCGCTGCCCGTACCGTCGGCCTCGTGCTCATCGAACAGGACTACGCCTTGGCCAACAGCAACACCCCTTCCGGATTCGGGATTGCCGGGCTCCAGCTCGATCTCCAGCCGGGCAACAACCTGGAGCGGATCGCGAAGGAAGTGTCCCAGGTCGCCCGGCGATTCCCCTGGGTGAAGATGGTGCTGCTGGGCGAGCTGGGCTGCTTTGGCGCCAACACCGGCCATGCGCAGTGCCTGCCGGGCGACGCCGAAGAGACCCTGCGCGGTATCGCCCGCGACAACGGTCTGTGGCTGATTCCCGGTTCGCTGTACGAACGCGACGGCGACAAGGTCTACAACACCACCCCGGTGATCGATCCCGAAGGGAATGTCATTGCCCGCTACCGCAAGATGTTCCCGTTCGCGCCCTACGAGCGCGACGTCGCGCCGGGCAGCGAGTTCGTGGTGTTCGACGTGCCCGGCGCCGGCCGTTTCGGCGTGTCGATCTGCTACGACATGTGGTTCCCGGAGACCACGCGCTCGCTGGTAGCGCTGGGTGCGGAGGTGATCCTGCATCCCACGCTGACCAACACCGTCGACCGCGAGGCGGAACTCGCGATCGCCCGCGCCAGCGCGACCATCAACCAGTGCTACTTCGTCGACATCAACGTCGCCGGCGCGCTGGGCGTCGGCCGCTCGGTGGTCTGCGGGCCCGGCGGCGAGGTCATCCACCAGGCCGGCAGCGGGCGCGAGGTGATCGCGTTCGAAGTCGACTTCGCCCACGTGCGCCGCTGCCGCGAGCGCGGCTGGCAGGGCCTGGGGCAACCGCTGAAAAGCTTCCGCGACAGTACCGTCAGGTTTCCGGCCTACGGCGCCGCTGCCGCGCCCTCGACCGCACTGGATGCGCTCGGGCCGCTGCGGCTGCCCGGCAACGAATGAGTCCGCGACAGATCCGCCACGTTTCCATTTCCAGCCTGGGGAGGCCGAGAACATGAACGCACCGAACGCACGCAAGACACAGCACCACCCCCGTCCCCGCTGTTCGCCACTCGCCATCGCGATCGTGGCCGGGCTGCTGGCGTACACGCCAGCGTTCGCGCAGGAGGCGCCGCCGGCCGACAAACCGGCCGGCCAGCCCACCGAGCTCGACACCATCGTGGTGACCGCGCAGGGCCGCGAGCAGGACATCATCGCGGTGCCGTACAACATCAGCGTGGTCTCCGGCGAGTCGATCGAGCAGCAGAACATCCTCGACACCGCCGAGCTGATGCGCGGCGTCGCCGGCGTGGGTGTGGTGGACCGCGGCGCGCGCAACTCCAGCGTGGTCAGCGGCATCCGCATCCGCGGCCTCAACGTCGACAGCTCGGCGCTGGGCGACTACGCGGTCTCGGCAATGTCGACGGTG
>DATJBR010000103.1:0-2072 GCA_035515255.1 Lysobacter sp.
CGGGTCAGGTCGCGCGCGACCACGATCAACGTGCCGTCGCGGCCGCCTTCCTTGAGGGAACCAAGCTTCATTGAAAACTCCGTATGCAGCGCCTCGGCGCGGATGGTTTCAAGTGTAACCGCTTGTATGCAGGCAACAAAAAACCCGCCATGGAGACGGGTTTTTTGAGGTTTGGCAGCCCCGGATGGATTCGAACCACCGAATGCCTGAGTCAGAGTCAGGTGCCTTACCGCTTGGCGACGGGGCTATGAAGCGGATTGTAGCGCAGTGGATATTAGCGCTTGGAGAACTGGGTGGCGCGACGGGCCTTGTGCAGACCGACCTTCTTGCGCTCGACTTCGCGCGCATCGCGGGTCATGAAACCGGCCTTGCGCAGCTCGCTCTTGAGCGACTCGTCGTACTCGACCAGTGCGCGCGAGATGCCCAGGCGGATCGCGCCGGCCTGACCGGTCGTACCGCCGCCGGCAACCGTGACGTTGACGTCGAACTTGTCGGTCGACTGGGTCAGCTCGAGCGGCTGGCGCACGATCATGCGTGCGGTCTCGCGACCGAAGAACTCCTCGATCGTGCGCTTGTTGATGGTGATGTTGCCCTCACCCTTGCGCAGGTACACGCGGGCGGTGGAGGACTTGCGGCGGCCGGTGCCGTAGTTCTGCTGGATTGCCATGTCAGTTGACCTTAAATATCCAGCGGCTGCGGCTGCTGGGCGGTGTGCGGATGCTCGGGGCCTGCGTAGACCTTGAGCTTGCGGTACATGGCGCGGCCGAGCGGATTCTTCGGCAGCATGCCCTTGACCGCGGTCTCGATGACACGCTCCGGATGGCGCTCAAGCGCCTGCCCGAGGGTCTCGGTCTTCAGGTTGCCGATGTAGCCGGTGAAGCGGTGGTACTTCTTGTCGGCCAGCTTGTTGCACACCACGATCTTCTCGGCGTTGATGACTACCAGGTAGTCGCCGGTATCGACGTGCGGGGTGTACACGGGCTTGTGCTTGCCACGCAGGCGGCGGGCGAGTTCGGCGGAAAGGCGGCCGAGGGTCTTGCCGGCGGCATCGACGACGTACCAGTCACGCTGGACGGTCTCGTTCTTGGCGGTGAAAGTCTTCATGACTGGGCTTCTTATGGGTACCTGGCCGGGCTGATTCCGCTGTCTTCCCGTGAGGGGCGACGCCGGAATTTTGCCGCGCGTTGTGATCTGCGGAACGAAAGAGGCGAAATGATAGCGGGCCCCGCAGAGCTCCGCAAGCCGCTGAATCGCGAATGGTAACATCCCTTCCATGCCCGCCGCTACCCGACCGACCGCCGTGGATCCACTGGTAGCTCTGGCCGACCGCTGCGTGCAATGCGGACTGTGCCTGCCAGCGTGCCCGACCTACGGCCACGACCGGCTGGAAGCGGAATCCCCACGAGGCCGGATCGCCCTCGCCCGTGCCTGGGCGCTGGACACCATCGAGCCCACCACCGCGGGCGATGCCCACCTGGATCACTGCCTGGGCTGCCGGAGCTGCGAAGCCGTCTGCCCGGCGGGCGTGGAGTATGGCGCACTGCTGGTCAGCGCGCGCGGTCGTCAGCGCGAGCGACGCGGCGCCGGTCTGTTGCAACGCGCACTGGAAGCACTCACCGCGCGTCCGCGCCTGCTGACCGGTCTTCTCGGCCTCTACCGACGCACGTATGGCCTGCTTCCGGCCCGGCTGCGGGTATTACCGCGTCCACCGCGCTCCGGCCCGCCCGCTTCGGTCGCCACCCCATTGATCGACAACCGGCGCCACGACGCCAGCACGCCAACTGCCGTCTTCGTCGGCTGCGTTGCCGGCGCATATGAAGGGAGTGTCCGCGCCGCGTTGGGTCGACTCTGCGCGGCACTGTCCATCGAACTGGTGGCGCCCGCGGGACAGACCTGCTGCGGCGCCATCCATGCCCACGGCGGCAATCTTGCCGAGGCATCGCGACTGGCGGCCATCAACCGCACGGCCTTTACCGGATACCGGCAGGTGCTGACCCTGGCCAGCGGCTGCCACGAATCGGTCGCCGGCGCGCTGGATGGATCGGCCATGGACGCGCTCGCGTTCCTCGACC
>DATJBR010000104.1:0-12587 GCA_035515255.1 Lysobacter sp.
GCCGACATCGACCACGATCTCCACGCCATCGCGCCCCACGCCATTGCAGTCGAAGCGCTGCAGCCGGCCCGGCAGGTCCGCGGCTGCCACGCCGGCGACGATGGCCGCATCCGTCGGCGGTGTTTCCAGCGCGCGCAAGGCGGCGATCGCGACCGCGGCGTTGCGCAACTGCACCGGCGCGACCAGACGCGGGAACGGCAGGTCGATCCGGTAACCCACCTCGCGCCACCTCCAGCGACCGGGCGGCACGTCGTCCTGGTCCTGGTCCAGGTCCAGGTCGTCGGAGCCATCGCCGCTGGCCGCGCGATCGATAAAGAAGTCGCAGCCGATCCTCACCGCCGACGCGCCGATGGCGTAGGCATGGCGCAGCACGCTGGAGGGCGGATCGTCATCGCCCAGCACCAGCGGTTTCCAGCCACGCGCAATGCCGGCCTTCTCGGTACCGATGGCCTCGCGGTTGTCGCCCAGGTAGTCCTGGTGGTCGAGCGCCACCGTGGTGATCACCGCCACGTCCGGACCGACCAGGTTGGTCGCATCCAGCCGGCCGCCCAGCCCGACCTCGAGGATCGCCAGGTCCAGCCCGGCACGCTCGAACAGCCACAACGCCGCCAGCGTGCCGTACTCGAAATAGGTCAGCGGGGTGTCACCGCGGGCGGCTTCGATCGCCTCGAACGCGGCGACGATCCCGGCATCGTCCACCGGCTTGCCGTCGATCCGGATGCGCTCGTTGTAGGCCCACAGATGCGGCGAGGTGTAGGCACCCACCTTCCAGTCCGCCGCTCGTGCGATCGCCTCGATGAAGGCCACCGTCGAGCCCTTGCCGTTGGTGCCGCCGACGGTGATGACCTGCCGCGCCGGCCGGCCCAGCCCGAGCCGGCCGGCGACCTCGCGCACGCGTTCCAGCCCCATGTCGATCGACTTGGGGTGCAGGTGCTCGATCCGCTCGAGCCATCGGGTCAGGTTCATTGCAAACGGCCAAAAAGGGGGATGCGCATGATCCGCGCTTACAGCGCGCGATGCACCGCCTCGCCAAACAACGGGGTGTGGTGGCTGCAGTCGTTCAGGCGGACCACATCGAGGTGATCGACATCCGGCCCTTCGAGCAGGTTGAGGGTGGTCGGGGCCTGGCGGAACGTCCACAGGCGGCCGAACGGGATGCCCAGCACGTGGCACAGAAGCACCCGGTTGACGGCGTCGTGGGCAACCACCAGCAGGGTGTCGTCGGCGGCCAGACCGTCGGCGGCCCGGGCCAGCGCCGGCCAGGCGCGATCGAACACGTGCTGCAACGACTCGCCTTCCGGCATCAACACCTCGTGCGGCTCGTGGCGCCAGGCCAGCAGGCGGGCGGGATCGCGTTCGTGGATCTCGCTGGCCAGCAGCCCCTCCCAGGTGCCGTGGGCGATCTCGGCCAGGCCCGCATCGAGGGTCAGCATCCCGGCGCGATCGCCCAGTGCCAGTTCGGCGGTGCGGCGCGCACGCGACAACGGCGAAGCGACCGCGCGGGCGATCGCGACACCGCGCAGGCGCTCGCCCAGCGCGCGGGCCTGGGCCTCGCCCGTCGCGGACAGCGGGATGTCGGCCTGGCCTTGGTAACGACCTTCGGCGTTCCAGCTGGTTTCGCCGTGGCGGGCGAGCAGGATCTTCATGGCATCGGTTCTCGAAGCGATTTGCGGGCGGAGATCAGCGCCCATTCTGGCCCAACTCCCCCGCCGCTGGCGGCATCGGCAGGCAGCGTGCAGGATGTCGGCTTTCTGGCATAGCCGAGGTCCACGATGAACCAACACGCCCATGGCAGTTTCGAGGTCAGTGCCGAGCGCGAGCCGCCGTACGACTCCGCCGATGACGTCCGGCTCGGCCGCACCCGCATCAGCAAGCGGTTCGAAGGCGACCTGCAGGCCACCAGCTCGGTCGAGATGATCAGCGCGGCGAACGCCCACGCGCAGGGTTCCGCGGGTTACGTGGCCATGGAACGGGTGCGCGGCACGCTCGCCGGCCGCAGCGGCAGCTTCGTGCTGCAGCACAGCGGCACGATCGATCGCGGGGCGGCGTCGCTGTCGGTCACCGTGGTACCCGATACCGGCACCGGCGAGCTGGCCGGGCTGCGCGGGAAAATGACGATCAAGGTCACCGAAGACGGACACCTGTACGCGTTTGAATACTGGTTCGGGGATGAAGGCACCACCGGATCGGCCTGAGTCCACACGGCCCCCACGCGAAAAGACGAACGCCGATCTTTCGACCGGCGTTCGTGCAATCACCCCGGGATATTCCGGCGCTTTACTCCTGCGCGGGCAGTCCCAGCTCGGCCAGCACCTGCGGGGCCGGGAACGCCTCCTGCATCACCCAGCGCAGGTAGCGGCCGTCGACCGCGATCACGCGGGTCATGGCCGGATCGAACACCCAGTTCGAGCTGACGCTCTCCCAGTTCATGTCGAACACCAGGCCGACCAGCTCACCGCGCGCGTCCATCGCCGGCGAGCCGGAGTTGCCGCCGGTGATGTCCAGGTCGGCCATGAAGTTGACCGGCACCGTGCCCAGCTCTTCGCTGGCCAGACCGCCGTAGCGCTTGGCCGCAATCGCGTCCAACTGTGCCTGGGGCGCATTGAACGGCTCCACGCCGGTGGTCTTGGCGGCGATCTGCTCCAGGGTCGTGAATGGCGGCAGGCGCGTGCCATCGGGCTTGGTGTAGCCCTGCACGTTGCCAAAGGTGATGCGCAGCGAGGAGTTCGCATCCGGGTACACCGACTCGCCCCGGCTGGCCTTGTAGTCGGCGACCGCCTGCAGGTACGTCGGACGCGCCTGCAAGGTATCGCCGGTACGGACCTCGTCCTGCTGCTTGTTGGCCAGCATCGTCGGCATCAGCGCCACCGCCAGCTGCAGCGCGGGGTCCTTGCTCGCCTCGAGGGTGGCACGGTCGGCCTTCATCAACGCCAGACGGGTATCCAGATCGCCCAGTTGGGTGCCAGCCAGCCGATCCAGCGCCGACTGCACCGCGGCCTCGTCGTTGCCGCCCAGCCACGTATCCAACGCGGCGATGTGCTGCGCCTGCGGCAGCTTGATGTATTCGCGCAGCCAGTACTGCTGCAGCTGGCGATCCATGCCGGCGTCGTAGCGACGCTCCATCTGCTTCAGCGAGCCTTCGAAGCCCGGCAGGTCGCGCGCCTGGTAGCCGGCATCGCGCTCGGCGTCGGGCTTGTCGGCCTCGATCGCGAAGCGGTACAGCCCCGTCGCGGTACCGATCACGCCGGTGCGCACGAGCTGTCCGAACACCAGATCGCGGTCGCGGGTGGCGCTCTCTGCGGCGTGCAGTTCCAGCAACTTGGCGTGCGCGGCCAGTGCCGGCTCGCCCTTGGCGCCCTGCCCGCGCAGCCACGCCAGTACGGCGGCCTCCTCGGCGTGCTTGGTCTTGCTGGCGTCGATGCGCTCGAAGCCTTCCAACTGGCCGCCGTAGTTCTTCATCGTGTTCTGCCAGCCGCGGATGGTGCTGGCGTACTTGACCTTGATGTCCTCGTCTTTCGCACCGGCGGCCTCGACCAGCGCCACCATGTTTTCGTAATGCGCCTTGATCGACGGGTAGGTCCACTGCTGGGTCTCGTCGAACTCGTCGGCCAGCGCATAGCGCGCGGTGCGGCCGGGGTAGCCAGCAACCATCACGAAATCACCGATGTCCAGCGGCTGGCTGGCAAACTTCAGCCAATGCTGCGGCTGGTAGGGCACGTTGTCGGTCGAATACGCGGCCGGCTTGCCATCCTTGCCGACGTAGGCGCGGTAGAACGCGAAGTCGCCGGTGTGACGCGGCCACATCCAGTTGTCGATGTCGCCGCCGAAGCTGCCGATGCTGTTCGGCGGCGCGTAGACCAGCCGCACGTCCTTGATCTCGAGGTTCTTGAACAGCCGGTAGTCGTTACCGCCGGCGAAGCTGTAGAACTGGCAGCGATAGCCGGCGTCGGCCTCGCAATCGGCAACCAGTTGTTTCTGGACCGTCTCCAGCGCCTTGGTGCGGCCAAGTGCATCGGGTGCCGCGGCGATGGCGGCCTTGACCTGGGCAGTGATGTCCTGGATCGAGTCGAGCGCGAAGATGCGTCCATTCGGCCCGGCCGACAACTCCTGCGCTGGCGTCTGCGCGTTGAAGCCGTTGTCGATCAGGTTGTTTTCCGGCGTGGAGTTGAGCTGGATCGCGCCATACGCGCAGTGGTGATTGGTCACCACCAGTCCCTGCGGTGAGACGAAGCTGGCGGTGCAGCCGCCCAGAGAAACCACCGCGCCCATCGGGTCGCCGGTCAGGTTCGCCAGTTGTTCGGGCGGCAGTTCCAGCCCGGCCTTGTCCAGCGCTGCGGCGATCTGCGGCAATTGCTGGGGGACCCACATTCCTTCGCCGGCCGTCGCCGAGCCCGTGACACCCGCCAGCGCAATGGCGGCGGCCAACATCGAATAACGCATGCACCTACTCCTGCCCGAGGATCAATCGGCGATTTTAGCCTGCGGGCTG
Organism: Lysobacter sp.; assembly: GCA_035515255.1. GTDB lineage: Bacteria > Pseudomonadota > Gammaproteobacteria > Xanthomonadales > Xanthomonadaceae > Novilysobacter. Next base: position 4,490 of record DATJBR010000104.1, read on the forward strand.
CGGTAGCGGCCTGTAACTTCCGGCAGGGGTGTGGATGGTGTCCCGGGCATGCGGCGAGCTTCCAACAGCGAAGCGCCGGGTTACGCGGGCAGTGCCTGTCGGGTATCCCGATCAGTCGCTCCACGAAATTCGCTTGGTGATCGGGATACCCGACAGGCACCTCCGGAATCTTTCGGTGGCCGATGGAAAAGCAGCTTCGCGCGTTTGATGGCGAGACGCAGAAGCGACACCAATAAACCACCGATGCGGCGTCCTGACGGGGTGTTGCGAACAGCAGGCCATGGATGGCCTGCGGCGGTGAGTGCGGCCAAGGGTGAGCGCAGGCGGCTTGCGCGGCACTGCCGCGCGCCTGTGCGAACGCCCGGCGCGCTGCGCCGGGCCGGACCGCGGAGCGGGCCGCCCGAACCGGGCAGCAAGCACCCCGGCAGGGCGACGCTCCAGCCGAAGTCAGCGAACTTCCGACGTGGTAGTCGCGCCTGAGCGCCTACCGGGCATCCCGATCAGTCGCTCCACGAAATTCGCTTGGTGATCGGGACGCCCGACAGGCGCCACCAATCATCTCGGTGGCCGATGGGAAAACAACTTCGCGCAGCTTGATGGCAAGACGCAGAAGCGACACCAATGAATCGTCGATGCGACGTCCTGACGGGGTGTTGCGAACAGCAGGCCATGGATGGCCTGCGGCGGTGAGTGCGGGCAGGAAGCCCGCCCGAACCGGGCAGCAAGCACCCCGGCAGGGCGACGCTCCTGCCGAAGCCATTGAAGCCGCTGTTGCTGTGCCGTTGCTTTGAACCTGCAGCCCGCATCACCGTTTCCGATGTCGCCGCCAAGTAAAGCGGCGACATCGGCGCGACTCATTCCACCGGCAGATTCATTTCCTTCAGCAGATGCGGTGCCGGATACACCTTCGCCATCAGCCAGCGCAGGTACCGTGCGTCGACGTGGATCGCCCGCTTGTAGCGCGGGTCGAACATCCAGCTGGCGCTGACCGCCTCCCAGTTGCTGTCGAAGTTCAGGCCGATCAGCTTGCCGTTCGCATCCATCACCGGCGAGCCCGAATTGCCGCCGGTGGTGTCCAGATTGGTCATGAAGTTGACCGTCTGCGTGCCCAGCACCGGGTCGATGCTGCTGCCGAAATCGCCCTTGGCAATCGCCTCGCGCAGCGGCTTCGGCGCATCGAACGGTTCCTCGCCAGTGTGCTTTTCCATGATCCCCTGCACCGTCGTCAGCGGCGTGTAATGCACCCCGTCGCGCGGGACCAGCGAGCTGACCTTGCCGTAGCTCACCCGCAGGGTGGAGTTGGCATCCGGGTACACCGCCTGTCCCTGCGACTCGCGGTAGCCGATCAACGTGCGCATGTAGGCCGGGCGCAGGCGCAGCAGTTCGCCGTCCTGTTCCTTGTCGGCGTCCTCGATGCGCAGTTGCGCCGGCAGCAGGGTCGCCGCCGCCTGCATCAGCGGGTCGGCCGAGGCTTCCAGCTCGGCCGGCGCTGCGGCCAGCAGGCGCAGCCGTTCGGCCTCCGCTCCCAACCCGGTGCCGGCATACAGCGCGTCCAGCGCCGCCGCGGCCTGGGCGGCATCGGTGCCGAACACCGCGTCCAGTTCGGCGATGCGTTGCGCCGCCGGCAACTGGCGATAGCGTGCCAGCAACCCGGCCAGCACGGCCTTCTCCACAGCCGGATCGTAGCGACGCTGCACCTGCTTCAACGACGCCTCGATCAAGGCCTCGTCGCGCTGCTGGTAGCCGCTTTCGCGCTGCGCATCCGGCTTGCCACGCTCGATGGCCAAACGCTGCAGCTGCATCGCGCTTTTCAGCAACTGGGTCTGCGTGCGCATGGTGGCGAACAGCTGGTCACGCTCGCGGGTCGCATGCGATTGGGCGATCACCGCCTGGACGGCGTCGATATCCCGCCGGGTGTCGGCCGCCGCCGGCTGCTTCGACAGCCACGCCAGCATCGCCGCCTCGTCCCGCTGGCGAACCCCTACCGCATCGCTGCGACGCAGGCCGTCCAACTCGCCTTGGGCACGCTTGAGGTTGTTCTTCAGGCTCGCCACCTGCGAGGCATACAGCACTTCGGCCTCGGCATTGGCCGCCGTGGCACGGGCGATGGTGTCGAGCAGTGCACCGAACAGATCGGCGCGCGCCGGCAACTGGTTCCCGACCTGGTCGGCGAACTCCGCCGCCGTGCGATGGCGGAAGGTGCGGCCCGGGTAGCCGGCCAGCATCGCGAAATCGCCTTCGGCGACCGGGTCGGTGGACACCTCCAGGAAGGCCTTCGGCTGGTACGGCACGTTATCGGTCGCGAATGCAGCCGGCTTGCCGTCCTGGCCGACATAGGCGCGGTAGAACGCGAAGTCGCCGCTGTGGCGCGGCCACATGAAGTTGTCGATCTCGCCGCCGTAACCGCCGATCGACTCCGGTGGCGCGTACACCAGCCGGATGTCCTTCAACTCCAGCTGCTTGATCAGGTAGAAGTCGGTGCCGTAGTACATGTTGGCGACACTGCAGCGGACCCCGGCTTCCTGCTCGCATTCGGCCACCGCCGCCTTGCTGGCGACATCGACGGCCTCGTAATACGCGCGACCGGTCTTGCCGCGCGCATCACCCAGGATGCGGTCGGTGATGCGGTCGAACGCGGTGGTCACCAGCACGCGTGCGGCCGGTCCGGCGGAGACTTCCTGCGCGCGCGTGTCGGCGATGAAGCCGTTGGCCAGCAGATTGTTCTGCGCGGTGGAATTGAGCTGGATCGCGCCGTACGCGCAGTGGTGGTTGGTGACCACCAGGCCTTCGGGCGAGACGAAGCTCGCCGTGCAGCCGCCCAGCGACACCACCGCGCTCATCGGCGGACGGGTCAGGTCGGCCAGCGCGGCCGGATCGCCCTGGTAGCCCGCGGCCGCCAGTTGTTCGGCGATCTGCGGCAGTTGCGAGGGCATCCACATGCCCTCGTCGGCCTTGGCGCCGAATGCCAGTCCGGCAGCGGACGCCAGCAACGCAATGCGCAGGGCCATGGTCAAACCTCCGTTGTGCTCAGTCATGTGGCAGCCCCATCTCCTGCAGCAGGCGTTCGGCGTGGTCGACTTCGTCCATCACCCAGCGCATGTAGCGGGTGTCGACGTGGATCGAGCGGGTCAGTTCCGGGTTGAAGATCCAGCCGGCGTTGAGGCTTTCGTAGTTGCCATCGAACAGCAGGCCGACCAGTTCGCCCTTGGCGTTCAGCGTGGGCGAACCGGAATTGCCGCCGGTGGTGTCGACATCGCTGAGGAAGTTCACCGGGACGTCGCCCAGCGAATCCATCCGGTATTGCGCGCCCTTGCCCGCGGTGATCGCATCCATTTCCGCCTTGGGCGTGATGAAGGGCTCCTTGCCGGTGGTCTTGGCGACGATGCCGGCCAGCGTGGTGAACGGGGTCATCCGCTCGCCGTCGCGCGGCGAATAGCCGTTGACGGTGCCGAAGGTGATCCGCAGCGAACTGTTGGCGTCGGGATAGACCGGCTTGCCCTGCGCCTTGTTGAAATCGATCATCGCCTGCATGTACTGCGGCCGCAGTGCGGAGATCCGCCCGCTGCGGGCCTCGTCGTCCGCCTGCTGGCGCAGGATCACCGGCATCATTGCCACCGCGAACGCCAGCGCGGTGTCGTCGGCGGACTGGATCGCCGCCTGATCGGCAGACAGCCACTGCAGCCGCTTGGCGGCATCGCCCAGTTGGGTGCCGGCGTACAGCGCATCCAGACGTGCGTCCAGATCCGGAATGACCGTGTCCTGCGGACCGATGCCGAGCCAGGCATCCAGCTCCGGCACGCGCTCGGCGGCCGGCACCTGGCTGGCGTAACGCTGCAGTCGCAGCGCCATCAGCGCCTGGTCGACCTTGGCGTCGTAACGCTTGTCGAAGGCTTCCATCGTTCCCTTGATGCGCGGGGCGTCGCGGTCCTGGTAACCGACCTCGCGCTCCGCATCCGGCTTCGCCTGCTCGATCGCATGGCGGTACAGCCGCACCGCGGTACCGGCCAGGCCGCCGTTGACCACGTTGCCGAACCACAGGTCGCGCTCGCGGGTGACGCGGTCGGCGGCCAGTTCGCGCTCGAGTGCGGCGATCGCGGTGGTGGCCGATTTGCCCTGCGCGCCACGGCCGGCCAGCCAGGCCTTCAACTCGTCCTCGCGGGCGCGCTTCATGCCGACCGGGTCCTTCATCCGGGCAAAGCCGTCGAGGTTGCCCTGGTACAGCTTGAGCACGTTGTTGTAGCCGGCCACGGTAGAGGCGTACTTGAGCGCGGCGGCCTTGTCCTCGGCCGTGGTGCGCGCGATCGTCTCCAGCGAATCACGGAAATACTTCACCATCACCGGGTAACGCCAGTCGATGGTTTCCTTGACCTCGTCGGGCAGGCGGTAGCGGTTGGTCGAGCCCGGGTAGCCGGTGACCATCACGTAGTCGCCTTCGACCAGCGGCTCCTGTGACACCGTCAACCAGCTCGTGGGCTGGAAGGGCACGTTGTCCTTCGCGTACGCCGCCGGCTTGCCGTCCTTGCCGACGTAGGCGCGCAGGAAGCTCCAGTCGCCGGTGTGGCGCGGCCACTCGAAGTTGTCCTCGTCGCCACCGAACTTGCCGATCGCGTCCGACGGCGCATACACCAGTCGCACGTCGCGGATCTCCAGCTGCCGGATCAGCGAGAACTGCAGGCCGCCGTTGAAGTTGTAGACATTGCAACGCAGCCCACCGGGCTGTTCGCACTCGGCCACCAACGCCTTGCTGCGGGCGTCGATCGCGTCATAGCGCGCCTTGCCGTCCATTTTCTCCAGGCCGACGGTAATCGCAGGGGTGACGTCGCGGATGTCCTGGGTGACGTAGATGCGGGCGTTCGGCTCGGCCGGCAGCTCGTCGGAGAGGCTGCCCGCGACAAAACCATTCGTCAGCAGGTCGCGCTCCGGGGTCGAGTTGTACTGAATCGCACCGTAAGCGCAGTGGTGGTTGGTCACCACCAGCCCCTGCGGGGACACGAAGCTGGCGGTGCAGCCACCGAGGCTGATCACGGCGTCCAGCGGCTTGCCGGCCAGGTTCGACAGCCCGGCGGGATCCATCTGCAGGCCCCGCGCCTTGAGCTGCGCGGCAAGCTCGGGCATCTGGCTGGGTTGCCACATGCCTTCGTCGGCACAGACAGCGGTGGACACGAGCGCGGCGATCAACGCCACGGGCAGGATTCGAAGGTTCACGGTGGCCCCGGTATGCATGGTCGAATCCTCGACCATAGGCAAACGGTGGCGGAGTCGGCAACCGCCAACGGTCATGTCAGAGCGCCGCGACGGCACGGCGGTACAATTGGCACCTCATTCGCCCGTCCCCCACCAGGCTCGAAATGTCCGATACCACCGTTCAAGCGACGCCCACGTCGATTCCGCAAACCATGAAAGCGCTGGTCAAGCGCGAGGCCACCAAGGGCATCTGGATGGAGCAGGTGCCGGTACCGGAAGCCGGCGCGAACGAGGTGCTGATCAAGCTGGAGAAGACCGCGATCTGCGGCACCGACCTGCACATCTACCTGTGGGACGAGTGGAGCCAGCGCACGATCAAGCCCGGCCTGGTCATCGGCCACGAATTCGTCGGCCGCATCGCCCAGGTCGGCCCCGGCGTGACCGGCTACAAGGTCGGCCAGCGCGTTTCGGCCGAGGGGCATATCGTCTGCGGGCACTGCCGCAATTGCCGTGGCGGCCGCCAGCACCTGTGCCCGAACACCATCGGCATCGGCGTGAACCGCAACGGCGCGTTCGCCGAGTACATCGTGATGCCGGCGACCAATCTGTGGCCGATCCCCGACCAGATCCCCAGCGAGCTGGCCGCGTTCTTCGACCCCTACGGTAACGCAGCGCACTGCGCGCTGGAATTCGATGTCGTCGGCGAGGACGTGCTGATCACCGGCGCCGGCCCGATCGGCATCATCGCCGCCGGCATCTGCAAGCACATCGGCGCGCGCAACGTGGTGGTCACCGACGTCAACGACTACCGCCTCAAGCTGGCCGCCGACATGGGCGCGACCCGCGTGGTCAACGTCACCAACACCTCGCTCAAGGACGTGATGAAGGACCTCCACATGGAGGGCTTCGACGTCGGCCTGGAGATGAGCGGCAACCCGCGCGCGTTCAACGACATGCTCGATTGCATGTACCACGGCGGCAAGATCGCAATGCTCGGCATCATGCCGCAGGGCGCGGGCGCGGACTGGGACAAGATCATCTTCAAGGGCCTCACCCTGCATGGCATGTACGGCCGGAAGATGTACGAGACCTGGTACAAGATGACCCAGCTGGTGCTGGGCGGCTTCCCGCTTGGTAAGGCGCTGACCCACCAGCTGTCGATCGACGAGTTCCAGCAGGGCTTCGACCTGATGGAGGCCGGCCAGTCCGGCAAGATCGTGCTCAGCTGGGTGAGCTGACGCGTTTGGCAGATGCCCGGCCGGCATCTGACGCGTCTGCGACACAACGGCTTCCACCTGTCCCGACAACACGTCGCGGCTGAAGCCGCTCCTACAACGCACCTGCAAGGTCGCCCCTACACAGTGGAGACATGAAATGTCCCTTACCGACCGTTACGCCGACACCCTCGACGAAATCCGTGCCGCCGGCCTGTTCAAGGCCGAACGCATCATCAGCAGTCCGCAGTCCGCCGAGATCACGCTGGACGACGGCAGCACGGTGCTCAACTTCTGCGCCAACAACTACCTCGGGCTGGCCGACCATCCGGACCTGATCCAGGCCGCCAAGGATGCGCTGGACACTCACGGCTTCGGCATGGCCTCGGTGCGCTTCATCTGCGGCACCCAGGACCTGCACAAGAAGCTGGAGCAGACCATCGCCACGTTCTTCGGCACCGAGGACACCATCCCCTACGCCGCCTGCTTCGACGCCAACGGCGGCCTGTTCGAGCCGTTGCTGGGACCGGACGATGCTGTCATCTCCGACAGCCTCAACCACGCCTCGATCATCGACGGCGTGCGCCTGTGCAAGGCCCAGCGTTTCCGCTACGCCAACTGCGACATGGCCGACCTGGAGAAGCAGCTGCAGGCCGCCGACGCTGCCGGCTGCAAGACCAAGCTGATCACCACCGACGGCGTGTTCTCCATGGACGGTTTCGTCGCCCCCCTGGACGAGATCTGCGCGCTGGCGGAAAAGTACGGCGCGCTGGTGCACATCGACGAATGCCACGCGACCGGCTTCCTCGGCGCCACCGGCCGCGGCTCGGCCGAAGTCAAGGGCGTGATGGACAGGATCGACATCTTCACCGGCACCCTGGGCAAAGCGATGGGCGGCGCGGTGGGCGGTTTCACCACCGGGAAAAAGGAAGTCATCGAGCTGCTGCGCCAGCGCTCGCGCCCGTACCTGTTCTCCAACTCCCTGCCGCCGCACGTGGTCGCCGCCGGCACCAAGGCGTTCGACATGCTGGCCGCCGCGGATGAGCTGCGTAAAAAGCTGGTCGAGAACACCGACTACTTCCGCAAGAAGATGATTGCCGCCGGTTTCGACATCAAGCCAGGCAACCATCCGATCGCTCCGGTGATGCTGTACGACGCTCCGCTGGCGCAGAAGTTCGCCGAGCGCCTGCTCGAAGAAGGCATCTACGCAATCGGCTTTTTCTTCCCGGTCGTGCCGCAGGGGCAAGCCCGCATCCGCACCCAGATCAGTGCGGCGCATACCCGCGAACACCTGGACCGCGCCATTGACGCCTTCACCCGCATCGGCCATGAACTGGGCGTGCTGAAAGCGTGAGCGATACGGCAGCGTGAAGGCATTGCCTTCGCATTCGCCATACCAGAACGGCCGCTTTCGCGGCCGTTTTTATTGCTGGAACCTGCTGCACCGCCGGTGCGGCGTTACCGGTTACTCGTCATTTGCCGACTTGGCTGGCTCCACGGGAATCACGGCCTCGCTCTCTGCCACCGGCACTTCGGCCACGGCGGCGGGCTTCGGCGCCCCCTTCGCCACGCGCACACCCTTGGATTCCATCCACGCGGCGAACGCATCGGCCGTCATGCGCTGACCGTTCTGGTTCATGTCGAATCGCCACGGCGTGTTGTCGAACTCGGTCCGCGGCTTGTAGGCCGCCGGATCGGTC
>DATJBR010000105.1:0-4223 GCA_035515255.1 Lysobacter sp.
CGCGATAGGCGATGCGCATCTCGTCGAAGCTGACCGCGCGGAAGCCGGGCCGGTTCACGTCCGGACTCAATGAAGCGGTCCGGCTGGTCGGGCCTAGCACGCCGATGACGAAGCGCGGCTGGTCGGGGGTCTCCGCCTCGGCCGCGTCGCAGGCGGCACGCGCCAGGCGTGCGCCGGCCTCGTTGAGCTCGCGCGCGAGGTGCTGCAGGCCGTAGTCGCCCAGTGAAGTCGCGGTCGAGTTGAAGGTGTTGGTCTCGACCAGATCCGCGCCGGCGGCGAGATAGCCGGCGTGGATGTCCTGGATGACCCGCGGACGGCTCAGGCTCAGCAGGTCGTTGTTGCCGCGCTGGTCGCGCGCGCAGCCGCAACCGGGGCCGTGGGCGTGCGCTTCTATCACGAGTTCGCGATCGAAGCCTTCGGCAAAGCGCTCACCGCGGTAATCGGCCTCCTCGAAACCGTGCTGCTGGATCATTGTGCCCATCGCACCGTCGATGACCAGGATGCGCTCGCGCAAGCCGCGCTGCAGCGCTTCAGTACGTTCCGGATGGAGCCAGGGCAGGGTCTGCATCACGGGTTCCTCAGTTCGCCTTGCGGGTGCCGGTCTTGGCGGCTTTTCGTGCGGGGGCGGCGGCGGGTTTGCGGCCCATCAGCGCGATCACTTCAAAGTGCGGCGGACGGCGTTCGCGGGTGACGGTTTCGCAGCTTTCGATGTTGAAGCCCGCCTTGGTCGCGAACCGGCTGAGCTCCTTCTCGCTGAAGCCCAGGTTCACGTGGCCGTAGGCATCCACCACCGAGCGGTGCTCGTGGCTGGCCAGGCTGGTCAGCAGCAGGCGTCCGCCGGGACGCAGCACGCGACCGGCTTCCTCGACGGCGCGCGCGGGATGGTCGGCATAGGTCAGCGCGTGCATCAGCACGACCAGGTCGAAGCTGGCATCGGCGAATGGCAGTTCATGCATGTCGCCTTCCTGCACTTCCACGTTCTCCAGCTTGCGCAGGCGCGCGGACGCGGCGAGCACGACCTTGGTGCTGGAATCCAGGCAGACATAACGGTGCGAATGCGGGGCCAGCAGTTCGGCCAGCACGCCGTCACCGGAGGCCACGTCGAGCACGTCGCCCGGTTCGAGCAGGGGCAGGGCGGAACGTGCCATCGCTTCCCAGGTCCGGCCCGGGGAGTAGTGCCGCTCCATGTCGCCAGCGACCGCATCGGCCCAGTTCTGGTCGGCGGCGCGCATTGCCAGTACGCCCGCAACCTGCTCGGCGTCCTGGCGCAGCAACGGGTCGTCGCTGCCTTCGCGCAGGGTCTTCCACAGCGCGCGCTGGGCATCGTCGAGCGCGGCCTCGTCGAAACGGTAATACGCCGAGACGCCTGCACGACGATCGCGTACCAGTCCCGCCTCCTTGAGTCGTGCCAGATGGGTCGAGACCCGCGGCTGCGCCAGTCGGGTGATCGCCGACAATTCGGCGACGGTCAATTCTTCGCGCTCCAGCAGCGTCAACAGCCGCACCCGGGTGGCGTCGGCAAATACCTTGAGGCGGGACGACCAGCCTTCCAGATCCATATACATGCACCTATCGCGATACAGCGATAAGTGTGCTGCCGAAGCAGGTGATGGTCAAGCAGGCTGAACCTTCGCGGGTTCGGTTAATCGTCGTGCAGGGCTACAATTGCGGGATTCGTGACCAGCAGAGGTGTCGACGTGGATTTTGGTTTCAGCGAAGAGCAGTTGATGATCCAGGACGTCGCGCGACGCATCGCGCAGGAAAAGATCGCCCCCAGCGCGGAGTACCACGACCGCACCGGTGAGTTCCCCCTCGACAATATCCGTACCCTGGGTGAGAACGGCCTGATGGGCATCGAGGTGCCGGCCGAGTACGGCGGCGCGGGCATGGACCCGATCTCCTATGTCCTGGCGATGGTGGAGATCGCGGCGGCCGATGCCGCACATTCGACCATCGTGTCGGTCAACAACTCGCTGTTCTGCAACGGCATCCTGAAGTTCGGCACCGAGGCGCAGAAGCAGCTTTACGTCCGTGCGATCGCCGAGGGCAGGGAGATTGGGGCGTTCGCGCTCACTGAGCCGCAGTCGGGCTCCGACGCCACCGCGATGCGTTGCAAGGCGACCAGGCAGGACGACGGCAGTTACGTGGTCAACGGCAAGAAGAGCTGGATCACCTCCGGCCCCGTGGCCAGGTACATCGTGTTGTTCGCAATGACCGACGCCGACAAGGGCGCGCGCGGCATTACTGCCTTCATGATCGACACCGAACGTGCCGGCTTCCATCGTGGCAAGACCGAACCCAAGCTCGGCATCCGCGCTTCGGCCACCTGCGAGATCGAGTTCACCGATTACGTGGTCAAGGCCGACGAGGTCCTGGGCGCGGAAGGCGAGGGCTTCAAGATCGCGATGAGCGTGCTCGACGCCGGTCGGATCGGCATCGCCAGCCAGGCCATCGGCATCGCCCGCGCGGCCTATGAGGCGACGCTGGAGTACGTCCGTGAGCGCAAGGCCTTCGGCCAGCCGATCGGCGCGTTCCAGATGACCCAGGCGAAGATCGCCGACATGAAATGCAAGCTCGACGCCTCGTTGCTGTTGACGTTGCGCGCGGCCTGGCAGAAGGGCGAGACCGAGAAGAACGGCGGCCGCTTCAGCAACGAGGCCGCGATCGCCAAGCTCACCGCCTCCGAGGCGGCGATGTGGATCGCCCACCAGGCGCTGCAGATCCACGGCGGCATGGGCTATTCCAAGGAAATGCCGATCGAGCGCTATTTCCGCGACGCCAAGATCACCGAGATCTACGAAGGCACCAGTGAGATCCAGCGCCTGGTGATTGCGCGCAACGAGACAGGCCTGCGCTGATCATGCAGGCCCGGTATTTTTACGACTGTCGATTGATTGCTGCCTTCCATGGGCAGCGCGGCTGCGATCGCCGCGATATTCCGATCGCTGCAGGCAACGGCGAGGTCCGCCAGCGGACGTCGTCGCAGCCTGCATGCCACTCTCCGTGTACTGATTCCTGAGCCTTGGCCCGCGCAAATGTGCGGGCCTCACTGCATTGGACCCAATGTTCGCATGAGCACTCAACGTAAAACCCCCGCGCGCGCCACCGGCAAGTCCCCTTCCAAGTCGAAGTCCACCGCGGTCAAGACGGCCACGCGCCGTACGACCAGCAAGGACGATGGCGTGTCCCTGGAGCCGATCCTGGCCGTCATCCGCAAGCGCCTGCCGAAAGCGCAGCACGCCGAGGGCGAAGCCTTCGCCAACATCTTCTACCACCGCATGGGCGAGGACGAATGGTCCAAGCACACGCCGGAAGGCTGGGCTGCGCTGGCCGCGGACATCCTCGATTTCGCGCGCAAGCGCAAGCCGGGCACCGCGCTGGTGCGCCTGTTCAATCCGACCGTGGCCGAGCATGGCTGGGAGTCGCCGCATACGGTGGTGCAGATCGTCAATGACGACATGCCGTTCCTGGTCGACTCGGTGACGATGGCGCTCGCCGAAGCCGGTACCGGCCTGCACGTGCTGGGTCATCCGGTGGTGTCGATCAGCCGCGACAAGAGCGGCAAGCTGCTCAAGGTCGGCGAGGGCGCATCCGAATCGCTGATGCATCTGGAGATCGATCGCGTGGCGCCCGAGGCGATGCCGGCCATCGAACAGGCACTGAAGAGCGTGCTTGATGACGTGCGCGCCATCGTCGGCGACTGGGCCGGCATGCGCGGCAAGATGCTGGAAGTGGCCGATGACCTGGCAGACCGCAAGCTGCCGATCGACGCGGCGGACCGCCAGGAAGGGCAGGAATTCCTGCGCTGGGCGGCCGACGACCATTTCACCTTCCTCGGCTATCGCGAGTACGACGTGGTCGCCCAGGGTGGCGAGGACGTGCTGCGGGCAGTGAAGGGCAGCGGCCTGGGCCTGCTGCGCGGCAAGGACACCCACAAGCCGCGTGCGCTGGCATCACTGGCCGCGACCCACATGCCGAACTCCGGTTCGGTGGATGCGCTGATCCTGACCAAGACCAACGCGCGCGCCACCGTGCATCGCCCCGGCTACATGGACTACATCGGCGTGCTGAGCTTCGACGACAACGGCAAGCCGGTACGCGAAGAGCGTTTCCTCGGCCTGTACACGTCCAGCGCCTACACCCGCCGTCCGTGGGACATCCCGCTGGTGCGCCAGCGCCACGAGTACGTGATGGCGCAGTCCGGCCTGGCCGGCGACAGCCAC
>DATJBR010000106.1:0-9263 GCA_035515255.1 Lysobacter sp.
ATGCGCCCGATCCCGATCAACGCCTCGGTCGGCATGCTGTTGTCGCTGGCGATCGCGCTGATCGTGACCCCGTGGCTGTCGCTCAAGCTGCTGCGTCGCCATGCGCCCGCCGATGGCGCTGGCAACCCCGCCGGCGGTGCCGACGATCACGAGACCCCTCTGCACCGCTGGTTCGGCAAGCTGATGCAGCCGTTCCTGGACATCAAGGCGGGCAGTCGGCGCCGACACTGGCTGTTCGGGGGCATGGCCGCGCTGGTGGTGCTGGCCGCATCGCTGGCAGTGGTCCAGTTGGTGGTGATGAAGATGCTGCCGTTCGACAACAAATCCGAGTTCCAGGTGGTCGTGGATCTGCCCGAGGGCCGCACCCTGGAGGACACCAACGCGCTGCTGGTGGAACTCGCTGCCGTGTTGGACGCCGTGCCCGAGGTGCTCGACTACCAGGGCTATGCCGGCACCTCGGCACCCATGAATTTCAATGGCCTGGTCCGGCAGTACTTCCTGCGCAGCGCCGCCAACGCCGGCGATCTGCAGGTGAACCTGGTCGACAGGCACGAACGCGACCGCCAGAGCCACGAGATCGCCCGCGCGCTGCGGCCGCAACTCGCCGCGATCGGCGAGCAGCACGGTGCCTCGATCAAGGTGGTGGAAGTGCCGCCGGGGCCGCCCGTGCTGTCGCCGCTGGTGGCGGAAGTCTACGGGCCCGATTACGCGCGCAGTCGCGAACTGGCGCTGGCGCTCGCGGAACGCTTCCGCCGGACCGAAGGCGTGGTCGACGTGGATACCAGCGTGGAGCACGCCGCGCCGCGCGAGACCCTCGTTGTGGACCGCGCACGCGCCGCGCGCCTGGGCGTGCCGCAGTCCGCAATTGCCGAGGCATTGCAGGCGGCGGTCTCCGGCATCGACGCCACCTATGTGCATGACGGCGCATCCAAGTACCCGCGCCCGGTGCGTTTGCGCCTGCCGGCCTCCGGGCAGGCGGGCATGGAGCGGCTGCTGGCCCTGCAGGTGCGCGGTGGACAGGGCCAGCTGGTACCGCTGTCGGAGCTGGTGAGCATCGAGCGCGGCAACTGGGATGGCGCGATCCACCACAAGGACCTGCTCCCGGTGGTGTACGTGACCGCCGACGAGGCAGGCGCGCTGGACAGCCCGCTGTACGGCATGTTCGACCTGGTCGGCCAGCTCAGGCGCGATGAGGTGGACGGCCGGCACATTGCCCAGACCTTCATCACGCAACCGCCAGATACCAGCGATTTCGCGATCAAGTGGGACGGCGAATGGCAGATCACCTACGAGACCTTCCGCGACATGGGCATCGCCTACGCGGCCGGGATGGTGCTGATCTACCTGCTGGTGGTCGCCCAGTTCCGCAGCTACCTGGTGCCGCTGGTGATCATGGCCCCGATCCCGCTGACCGTGATCGGGGTGATGCCGGGCCACGCGCTGCTGGGCGCGCAGTTCACCGCGACCTCGATGATCGGAATGATCGCGCTGGCCGGCATCATCGTGCGCAATTCCATCCTGCTGGTGGACTTCATCAACCACGCACTGGCGGATGGACGCACGCTGGAGCAGGCGGTGGTGGATGCCTGCGCCGTGCGCGCCAAGCCGATCGTGTTGACCGGCGCGGCGGCGATGATGGGCGCGTTCTTCATCCTCGACGACCCGATCTTCAACGGACTGGCGGTATCGCTGATCTTCGGCATCCTTGTCAGCACCGTCCTCACCCTGGTGGTGATTCCATTGCTGTATTACACCTTGATGCATCGCAGCCGGACGCCTTTGGCGGAATCGGCGGAGGAGCCGGCATGAGCACAACCGAACGAACCCCGGCCGCCGACCCGCTGCTGGTCGTCTGCCCACATTGCCACGCGCCGAACCGGGTGCCGGCGGCGCGCCTGTCGGAAGCGCCGGTCTGTGGGCGTTGCGGGCTGGGGCTGTTCAACGGCAAGCCGGTGGCGCTGGGAGTCGATCACTTCGCGACCCACGTCAATCGTGGCGAGCTGCCCGTGCTGGTGGACTTCTGGGCACCGTGGTGCGGGCCGTGCAAGATGATGGCGCCGCAGTTCGAGCGCGCGGCGGGCGAACTGGAACCGCAGGTGCGACTGGCCAAGGTCGACACCCAGAGTGAGCCCACGCTGGGCCAGAAATACGCGATCCGCAGCATCCCCACGCTGGTGTTGTTCAAGGGCGGTCGCGAACTGGCACGGCAGGCCGGTGCGATGGCCACGGCCGATATCGTGCGCTGGACGCGCCAGCACCTGCCGGGCTGAGCATCGATGCCCGATGGCGCACGCGGTTGCTGCGGCAGGCGAGAATGCAGCCCTGCGATGCCATCCAGTCCGTCGGTCCCGCACCGGCCAGATCCAACGAGGAGTCAGTCATGAATCGCCACGTACATCCAACAGGGCCGGCTTGCCTTGCCGTCGGCATCGCTCTGGCGTTGCTCACCGGCTGCAGCAATGCGGCATCGCCCGGCCCCGATGCGATGACCGGGCACGCGGCGGTCACGGTTGCGTCCGACGTCGACGGAAGCACCGTTGACGCGGCCGTGGCTGAAGAAGCGGAGCTGACGGTCGCGTCGGCGATTCCCGGACTGCGCGAGCCGCGCGCAGGCCTCTACACCGCGGGTCAGCCGGAACCGGAAGCCTGGAAGGCCGCCGCCCGGGACGGAATCAGCACGGTGATCAACCTGCGTCCGGAAGGCGAGATGGCCGGACGCGACGAGGCGGCCGAGGTCGCCGCTGCCGGGTTGGCCTACCACCACCTGCCGGTCGCCGGCGCGGGTGATGTGAACGGGGCCAACGCCGAGCAGTTGCGGCAGCTGATCGAACAGGCTCCCGGCCCGGTGCTGGTGCATTGCGCGTCGGGCAACCGGGTCGGCGCATTGCTGGCCCTGGGTGCGGTGAAGGGCGAAGGCCTGACCACCGAACAGGCGATCGAGTTTGGCCGTAAGGCCGGTCTGCGCAGCCTGGAGTCGCGTGTGCGCGAGGTGCTCGAATCAAGGCCCGCTGCGGAATAAACGCGTTTGTAAGGGCATCGCGAGCGACCGTCACCCCGCAGGGCGACTACGGCTCGCCGAGCGCCTGGTTCAGTACGGCCGCGAGGTGGGCGCCGCCCAGGCGCAGTTGCGTTTCGGCCACCGGTCGCCAGGCCTGCACGTAATCGCCGTTGATTTTCGCGTGCGGTGGATAGAAGCCCGGCTGGCGCACGATCGAGCAGGAGTGCTCGGCCCATTCGTGGGCGCTGTCGGCCACCGGAGCCGGCGGTCCTCGGGTTGAGGACACCGCCGGTTCCGGCAGTTTTCGCAGACGTTCCAGATACCGCGCGGTGTCCAGCCCACGGGTGTTGAGCAGTCCACTGTCCCAGAGCTGGTGCAGGTTGCTGCCCTTGCCGTACAGGCTGACCTGGAAGGTGTTGCCGCCGCGGTCGTGGCCGTAGCCGGCGTGCGCGGGCTGGTGGATGTCGCCGATGAAGTGGACAACGAACTTCAGCGCCTGTCGTCGTGCTTCCAGCGGCTGGCCGCGATCGGCCAGGATTGCGGTCTGGGCGCGGATGGCCTCGACCACGCAATCACCACCGGGGCAATCGCGGGCGGCGTCGTACCGGCAGTCGTGCTCGCCGATATTGACGTAGTGCCAGCGTGCGCTGTGCTTGCCCAGGTCGGGATCGTGCTCGCGCAGCTCGTCCGCCCAGCTGGCGATGCCGGCCAGATCCTGCCCCGGGTCATCGGCCAGCAGGCGCTCGACCTCGCTGCGGGTCTGCGGGGTGAGGGCGTCGTCGGCCAGTACGGCGACCAACTGGTGTCCGCGCGGGCCCCAGGCGGCGGCATCGAGAGGTGCCAGCAGCGCGCAGAGCGTCAGCGCGGCCACCAGCGCCGGGCAGGAAAAGAATCGGGTCATGCCGGCAAGGTTAGCCGAGCATGACCCGCGCCGCCTTGCGCGAAACGTCGAAACCGGACCGTCGTTTGGCGCAAGGCGGATGGAATCAGAAGTGCATTACATAGGCCGTGCCGTACACCAGCGGGTCGATGTTGGCCGTGCCGATCTTCACGCCATCCAGCTTCACGTCGCTGTCGATGTCGATCCAGCGCAGGTCGACCCGGATCGCGCTGCGTCCGGTCAGCTGGAAGTCGATGCCGGCGTGTGCGGCCAGGCCCCACGAGCTGTCCAGGTCGAGCCTGCTGCCGGCCAGCGCGCCACTGGTCTTCTCGCTGGAGAAACGGGTGAAGTTGATGCCGGCACCGAGGAACGGCCGCAGCTTGTGCTGGCCGAAGTGGTACTGCAGCGACACGGTCGGTGGCAGGTGTTTGGTCGATCCGACCTTGCCCGGGCCGCGGATGCTGATGTCGTGCTCGAACGGCAGTGCGGCCAGCACTTCGATGCCGAGGTTGTCGCGGATGAAGTATTCGGCGGTGATGGTCGGCTTGGTGTCCTGGCCGACGGTGACATCGAGCGTGTTGTCGGCCAGCGAGCCGTTGTCGGACTTCGCCTCGACCTGGTGGACGCCGACGCCGAACGTCCAGTCGCCGGCGGATTGCGCAAAGGCAGGAGCGGAAACGCTGGCGACAACTGCGGTAACGGTGACGGCAAGGATATTGCGGAGCTTCATTGGTGCCTCATTGGCGTTGCTTGGGGAAGGGAGGATGGAGCGGACGCAGCTTCCGCCTTCCTCCGGTCCGGTGCCTTGAGGAGAATCAAGTGATCGGGTGGCGGGATGTGTCTGCGGTCTCGGCGCCCGCGAATGGGCTAAAATGGGGAGCTTTTTCCCTACACATGCCCGTCAGGAGCCCTGCAATGGCGATCAAGGTTGGTATCAACGGTTTTGGCCGCATCGGACGCAACGTCCTGCGTTCTGCGATTCAGAATTTCGGCAACGACATCGAAGTGGTTGCCATCAACGATCTGCTGGAGCCGGACTACCTGGCCTACATGCTGCAGTACGACTCCGTCCACGGCCGTTTCGATGGTGACATCAAGGTCGAAGGCGACCACATCGTCGTCAACGGCAAGAAGATCCGCCTGACCCAGGAGCGCGATCCGGCCAACCTGAAATGGGGCGAGGTCGACGTCGACGTGGTGATCGAGTCCACCGGCCTGTTCCTGACCAAGGAAGCCGCACAGAAGCACCTCGACGCGGGTGCGAAGAAGGTGATCCTGTCGGCGCCGTCGAAGGACGACACGCCGATGTTCGTCTTCGGCGTCAACGACAAGAAGTACGCCGGCGAGGCGATCATCTCCAACGCCAGTTGCACCACCAACTGCCTGGCCCCCGTTGCCAAGGTGCTCAACGACAAGTGGGGCATCAAGCGTGGCCTGATGACCACCGTGCACGCGGCCACCGCGAGCCAGAAGGTCGTCGACGGTCCGAGCAACAAGGACTGGCGCGGCGGCCGCGGCATCCTCGAGAACATCATTCCCTCGTCCACCGGTGCGGCCAAGGCCGTCGGCGTGGTGATTCCGGAGCTCAACAAGAAGCTCACCGGCATGAGCTTCCGCGTGCCGACCTCGGACGTGTCGGTGGTCGACCTGACCGTGGAGCTGGAGAAGCCGGCGACCTACGCCGAGATCTGCGCGGAGATGAAGGCGCAGTCCGAAGGCCCGCTGAAGGGCATCCTGGGCTACACCACCGACAAGGTGGTCGCGACCGATTTCCGCGGCGACACCCGCACCTCGATCTTTGACGCCGAAGCCGGCATCGCGCTGGACGACACCTTCGTCAAGCTGGTCACCTGGTACGACAACGAGTGGGGCTACTCCAACAAGTGCCTGGAGATGGTCCGGGTCGTGGCGAAGTAATCGCCATTGCCACCATGAAAAACCGGGCCTCATCGCCCGGTTTTTTTTTGCTCAGCGCTTCAGCAGCGGCAGCTTGTCGGGTACCCCGTCCCATTTTTCCGCGTCTTCCAGCGCCGGCTTCTTGCGGTCGATCACCGGCCACAGCGGTGCGAGCTCGGCGTTGATCGCCAGGAAGTGTTCCTGCCCCGCCGGCACGTCGTCCTCGGGGTAGATCGCACCGACCGGGCACTCGTCCACGCACAGGGTGCAGTCGATGCACTCGTCGGGATCGATCACCAGGAAGTTCGGGCCCTCGTGGAAACAGTCGACCGGACACACCTCGACGCAATCGGTGTGTTTGCAGTTGATACAGTTTTCGGTGACGACGTGGGTCATGGGAGGTCCACCTTGACAGGTTCCGGCATTGCCATTCTCTCGCGGTTTGATTTGTCGCGGCCCTGACATGGATCAAGGCGGTCTGGTCGGCGCGCCGGGACAATAGCGCCAACACCCCCCACTACATGGAGTCAGAAAGATGATCCGCAAGTTGTCCGCAGTAGCCCTGCTCGGCGTTGCAGGCATGTTCGCCCTCCCCGCGATGGCAGCCAATTGCGCGGCCACCGTCGACAGCAACGACGCGATGCAGTTCACCACCAAGAGCCTGGCAGTGCCGGCCTCGTGCAAGGAGTTCAAGGTCACCCTGAAACATGTCGGGCAGCTGCCCAAGACGGTGATGGGGCACAACTTCGTGCTCGGCAAGACCGCCGACGTCAACGGCATCAATACCGACGGCATGAAGGCCGGTGCGGACGCCAACTACGTCAAAGCGGGCGATCCGCGGGTGATCGCGGCGAGCAAGCTGATCGGTGGCGGCGAGTCGACCACGGTCACCATCCCGGTCGCGAAGCTGAAGGCGGGCGAGGACTACACCTACTTCTGCTCGTTCCCCGGCCATGCCGCGCTGATGAAGGGCAGCTTGACTCTGGCCAAATAAGCACCATCTGGAAGGGGGCGGCCACGGCGGTCGCCCCTTTTTCGTTTCCGCGATTCCCGTCACGATTCTTTGTCGGCAGCCCATGACACGCGACACCACCGAACTTACCGAAGTGCAACTGTCGGCCCTCGTCGACCGGTTCTACGACAAGGTCCAGGTCCACCCGACCCTGGGCCCGGTGTTCAATGCCGCCGTGGACGACTGGCCCGGGCACAAGCGCCTGCTGACCTCGTTCTGGTCGTCGGTCGTATTGGGCTCGCGCACGTATCGCGGCAACCCGATGGCCAGGCATCGCGGCCACCCGATCCATGCCGGGCACTTCGAGGACTGGCTGGCGCTATGGCGGGAGACCGCGGATGAGGTGCTCGATGCCGGACATGCGCGGCTGGTGCACGACTACGCCGAGCGCATCGGCCGCAGCCTGCGTTACGGGCTGGGACTGAACGATGGCAGTCGTTCGCTGGGATTGCCGGTCGTCGGCGGCTGACGTCGCAAAGCGCGGGCGCGCATCGCTCAATGGAACATCAGCTTGGCCAGCACCACGATGCCCGCCATCAGCACCAGGATGATCTGGTGGGTATGACGGACGCTGCAGGGATCCATGCCCCCGCGTTTGCTGGCCAGTACCGTGCGTGCGAATACCGCCAGCACCAGAAACGCCAGCGTCACCTT
This sequence comes from Lysobacter sp., assembly GCA_035515255.1. Lineage (GTDB taxonomy): Bacteria > Pseudomonadota > Gammaproteobacteria > Xanthomonadales > Xanthomonadaceae > Novilysobacter. Next base: position 7,441 of record DATJBR010000106.1, read on the forward strand.
GGCCAGCAGCAGCCAGCCGAAACGCGAACCCATGCAGGCGAATCCGTCACAGCGGATATCGAACAGCGCGAACCCGCTCAGGAACAGCACGCCGACCACCCACGGCATGAACCGCCGTGCACGTGCCATCACGGCCTGTTCGATGCGACGCATCAGCGCCGGTTCGAACTGGCCGTGCAGCGACTCCAGCACCAGTACCTCGAACGCAACCGCTCCGATGAAGACGATCGCGCACGACAGGTGCAACAGCAGGATCAGGGGGTACCAACTGGTCATGTGCGCTCCCGGATGCCGGACAGGCACCATCATGCGGCGGTCGATGCCTGCGCACGCTGACCTGGATCAACCGTGTAGGCAGAACGCAATCACCGGACGCGGCACGTCCTCGGCGTGGCGGCTTCATCAGCCTATGGAATCCCCTGTGGCGCCCGGCAACCGCATCGGAGGGACCGGGGTCGGCCGGCCACGATCGTCCAGCGCGACCATCGTGAAGCGGCCGCGCGTCGCAAGCAACGCCTCGCCCGAGTGCAGGTCCTCGCTGTGCATCTCCACTTCCACCTGCAACGAGGTGCGCCCGGTCGCGACCACCCGCGCGACCAGCTGCACCAGCGCGCCCTGGTTGACCGCGGTGTGGAAGTCGATCTGCTCCGAGCGCGCGGTCACCACGGTGCAGCGCGCATAGCGCGAGGCGGCGATGAACGCGGCCTTGTCCATCCACGCCAGCGCCTGGCCACCGAACAGCGTGCCCAGGTGGTTGGTGTGGTCGGGGAACACGATCTCGGTCATGCGTGCTTCGGTGACGGGCATGGGATTCCTCGGGAATTGGGTGCGGGTACGCAGGCGGGTATGCGGCTTCAGAACGCGGCGTCGAACGCGACCTCGCCCTGCACGCCAACCTGGTAAGCGGACACCCGGCGCTCGAAGAAGTTGGTCACTTCCTGCACGTCCTGCAGGTCCATGAAGCCGAACGGATTGCTCGCGCCGAAATGCTTCGGCATGCCGAGCTGGCCGAGCCGCTGGTCGGCGCAATACTCCAGGTACTGGCGCATGTCCTTCAGCGACAGGCCGACCACGCCGCCGGACAGGGTGTCCTGGGCGAACAGCATTTCGCACTCGACGGCTTCCGTGAGCATCTGCACCACGTCGCGTTGTAAAGCGTCGTCGAACAGGTCCGACTCCTCCTCGCGCGCGGTGCGGATGACTTCGAACGCGAACGCCATGTGGCAGCTCTCGTCGCGGAACACCCAGTTGGTGCCCGATGCCAATCCATGCAGCAACCCGCGTGAGCGCAGGTAATACACGTAGGCAAACGCGCCGAAGAAGAACAGGCCTTCGATGCAGGCGGCGAAGCAGATCAGGTTGAGCAGGAACTGGCGACGCTGCTCGCGGGTCTCGATGCGCTTGAGGTCCTGGATCGAGTCGATCCACTTGAAGCAGAACGCCGCCTTGGCGCGGATCGACGGGATGTTCTCGACCGCCGCGAACGCCTCGGTACGCGCCTTGTCGTCGGGTAGATAGGTGTCCAGCAGGGTCAGGTAGAACTGCACGTGCAGCGCCTCCTCGTACAGCTGCCGCGACAGGTACATCCGCGCTTCCGGCGCGTTGATGTGCTGGTACAGGTTCAGCACCAGGTTGTTGGCGACGATCGAGTCACCGGTCGCGAAAAACGCGACCAGTCGTTCGACCAGATGGCGCTCGGCCGGGCCGAGCTTGCCGCGCAGGTCGTTGACGTCGAGCGAGAAGTCGACCTCCTCGACCGTCCAGGTGTTGCGGATCGCATCGCGGTACATCTCGTAGAAACGCGGGTAGCGCATCGGGCGCAG
>DATJBR010000107.1:0-3508 GCA_035515255.1 Lysobacter sp.
CATGGGGACGGTCGCCGCCTGCAGGCGCTGGACATCACCACGGTCCGCTTCCGCACGCTGGGCAGCGACGAGATCGCGCGTTACGTCGATGCCGAACAGCCGTTCGACTGCGCCGGAAGCTTCAAGTGCGAGGGGCTGGGCATCAGCCTGTTCAGGACCATCGAGTCGCGCGACCCGACCGCGCTGGTGGGCCTGCCGCTGATCGCCACCGCGCGCCTGCTGCGCGAAGCGGGATTCTCGGTGCCCTGAGCCGCCACAGCGACACCGCAGACCCGATTGTCACCGGATATCGACCGGCTGCTCCGACCAGGTTTCCACGCTGCCGTCCGCCCCATGCAGGCGCAGGCCCAGCCAATGACGGCCTGGCGCGATATCGCCCAGATCCACCCGACCGCCGAACCCCACTCCCGGCTGGTTCGGGTCATTGCTGATTTTCCAGTAGATCGCTACGCCCGGACTGTCGAGGCCGTATTTCACGTCCCCCACGGGCTGGCCATCCAGCAGCACTTCGACCCGATCCAGTCCGACGCCGTCCTTGAAGGCCCAGCCGGCGATATCGAAGCTGCGGCCCACCGTCGCGCCGCTGGCCGGACTGTCGATCCAGGCCATCGCCGGGGTCGTGCAGGCGCCTGCCGTCGGCATCGACGGATCGAGCTTGAACAGCACGAAACGCTGCCGGCCGTGATCGACATTGAGCACCTGCGGTGCCGGCAGCGGTCCGACCATGCGGCACAGGTCGTGGTAACGCTGCAGCAGGTCCTTGTAGGAGACGTCGCTGGCGGCAGTCACCAGCAATACCGGCGCGTCGCGCCATGACGGGCCGAACTGCCCGCCCCAATCCGCGCGGCCGGACGCCTGCAGGTTCCACAGCCGCAGCTGCGGCGCACGTCCGTGCTTGTGGTTGAGGGGATGAGCGAGCACCGGAATCCCCGCATCGCCAAGCGCGAAACCCAGCTCGGCTCCGACCTTGAAACTGCCGGCCACCAGTTTCGTCCCCGCCGGCATCTGCGCGCGCGTGAACCGGACGGTTTCGGCCAGTTCATCCCAGCCGGCGAAGTTGGACGGGTACCATTTTTCCGCCGCGGTGCGGGCGCGCACATCCGGAATCGACACCGCGATGTAATAGCCCAGCATCAGCACCAGCCCGAGCCCCGCGGTGACCCAGGTGGCCACGCGCAGCCAGCGTGGCCAGATCGCGAATGCGGCCGGCAGCAAGGGCAACAACGCCAGATAGCCCGGCAACGGCCAGTGGAAACTGACCCGTTCGGTGTCGGCGAAAAAGCCCAACCCGAAAAACCCCATGACCAGCAGCCCGCCCAGCAGTGCGAAGTAGCGCGACACCGGCAAGGCGCTCCTGTTGCCGCGCCAGCACGAAAACGCCAGGGCAGCGAACAGCAGCGGCGTCACCATCAGCGCCTGGACGGCGATGAACAGGATGCCGTCGGCATGGAACGCCCACGGATGCCGATCGACCAACTGGAAGCGCAAGCCGGCATCGGCGTTGTCCAGATTCCACGCCACCAGCGGCGCCCAGGCCGCCGCACCGATCGCGATCGCCATCCACACGCGCGCATCGCGCAGCAGCCTGCGGCCGTCGGCCAGCAGCAACAGGGCAAGCAGGCCGACGCCGATCACGGCGATGAAACGGTAATGACTGAGCGCGCCGATCGACAGCCCCAGCGCCAGTTCCAACGCGGCACCGGCATCGACCCGGCGCAGCAACCGCGCGCCGCCGTCCACGCACAGCAAGGTCGCCAGCGCCATCGCCGCATCCGGCAGCGCGAGCAGGCCGAGGGTGCCCGACAGCGGCAGCAGCAACGCGAAACAGCCCGCCTGCCAGCCGTGGACATCGCCGTATTCGCGCGCGGTGATGCGCATCACCAGCCATGGCACCAATGCCGCGATGACCAGGAACGGCAGCCGCAAGCCCAGTTCCGTATTGCCACCCAGGCTGACGCCCAGGCGGCTCAGCCACGCGGTCAGTCCCGGCAGGTCGGAATACGCCGGAGCCAGGCGCTGGCCTTCAAGCCAGTAGAAGGTTTCATCGACAAACAGCGGCAGGCGCGCAGCAACCAGCACCTTCAGCACCAGCACCGCGATGAACAGCCCCCAGAACCACCGCCGGGCCGACTCCGCGCCCGCTTGCGGTTGCCGGTAGGCAGCCGTGGCGTCCGGATCGGACGATGAGCCGGGCAGCGAGTCAGGCAATCGGGAAGCCGGGATTTCGCGCATCGACAGATGACCTCGTTACACTCGGATGATTGTGGCCGGCCGCGAAGCTGCGCCTCCCCGGGCAATCCCATGGAGCGGCAGAAAATTCGCGGAGCGGCGCTGAACGACTTCTGGAGAACACCATGGCGGCATCCTTTCCCGCGTCCGACGCCGGCACCGGCGCGGTGAAAACCGGCATGCTACCCGAGCGGCTGAAAAAAGCCCTTGACGACGCCCAGGCGCAAGTCAATTCACTGGTACTGGGCAAGCCGCACGAAGTCCGGCTGGCGTTCGTGGCCCTGCTGTCCGACGGCCACCTGCTGATCGAGGATCTGCCGGGGCTGGGCAAGACCACCCTGGCGCATGCACTGGCGGCGACACTCGGGCTGGAATTCCAGCGCGTGCAGTTCACTTCCGACCTGTTGCCGGCCGACATCGTCGGAGTATCGGTATTCGACCCGCAAGCCCGACGGTTCGAGTTCCACCCGGGGCCGATCTTCACCCAGGTGCTGCTGGCCGACGAGATCAACCGCGCCCCGCCACGTACCCAGAGCGCCCTGCTGGAGGCGATGGCCGAGCACCAGGTCACCGTCGATGGCGCGACCCACACGCTGCCCGCTCCGTTCTTCGTGATCGCTACCCAGAACCCGGTCGATCTGTCGGGCACCTACCCCTTGCCGGACTCGCAACTCGACCGTTTCCTGCTGCGGCTGGCGCTGGGCTATCCCGGCGAGGACGCCGAGCGTGAACTGCTGGCCGGCAACGACCGTCGCGCATTGATCGCCGCGACACGCCCCTTGCTGGATCGCGACGACGTCGTGGCCATCCGTCAGGCGGTCAGCGCCGTGCATGCCAGTGAGGCATTGATTGCCTATGTGCAGGCGCTGATGGCACGCAGCCGCAGGCACCCCGGCGTGCGGGTCGGACTGTCGCCGCGCGCCGGGCTCGCGTTGCTGCGCGCATCGAAGGCGTATGCATTGCTGCTGGGACGCAACCACGTGCGGCCGGAAGACGTGCAGGCACTGTTCGCCGCCGTGGCTGCGCACCGTCTGGTCGGTGAAGCCGAAGCCGGCAGCGATGCCGCACTGGCCAAGTCGATCCTGCACGCGGTTGCGGTGGACTGACCCGCGATGCCTGGACGCTGGTTCCGGCGGCTGCATCGTTGGGCGCTGGTGTGGACGCGCCCACGGGAACCCGAAGCCCTGCCCGCACGCTTCGACCGTCGTCGCGTGTACGTGCTGCCGACCCGGTTCGGCCTGTTCTACACGGTGCTGCTGCTGACCATGCTGCTGGGCGC
>DATJBR010000108.1:0-2584 GCA_035515255.1 Lysobacter sp.
AACAGGGCCTGCGATTCGTTGTAGAGCGCGACGACCTCGCTGACGCGCGATTCCGGCCCGCCCAGTTGCGGCAGCCCGGCGGGAACCTCGATGCCCGTGGCCGGGAACAGTTTTCCGTGCTCGGACAGCAACTGGTCCTCGCCCCAGCGCGCGAACGGCACGTGCTCGACCACCTGCACTTCCAGCACATCCGGCCAGCGTTTGCGCACATCGGCCTGTTCCACCCACGGCAATGCCGCAATGGCGGCACGGGCATCGTCCAGCCGCACCGCGAAGAAGCCTTCGCGTGCATACGGCATCAGGGTCTGGCGCAGCAGCGCCTCGTCCACGCGCTCGAACTGCCCGGTCGCGCGCAGCTTGGTCAACGGCCAATGGTCGGCACCGACCCAGCCGTTGAGCAGGCCGACCACCGGCAGGACGACGAGCGCCACCGCAAGCAGCCAACCCAGCAGGCGCAGAAGGGCGTTCACCGGTCGGCGACCTCCGGCATCGAGGATTCCAGCGCGCGCCAGCACAGATCGGCAAAGTCAATCCCGATCTTGGCGGCGGCCTGCGGCACCAGCGAATGACTGGTCATGCCCGGCGCCGTATTGATCTCCAGCAGGAACAGGTTGCCGCTGTCGCGGTCGCGCAGCACGTCCACCCGGCCCCAGCCACGGCAGTCCGCCGCCGTGAACGCCGCCATCGCAAGCCGGCGCAGCTCGGTCTCGGCCTCGCCGTCCAGGCCAGGGCACAGGTACTGGGTGTCGTCGGCAATGTACTTGGCGTGGTAGTCGTACCACTCGCCCGCGGGCACGATCCGGATCGACGGCAACGCCTGGTGGCCGTTCGCATCATCAAGTACGCCGACGGTGAGCTCGTCGCCGATGATCATCTGCTCCATCAGCAGCTCGCCGTCGTAGCCGGCGGCGAAGGTCTCGGCCGCGGCGAGGTCGTCCTCGTGCAGGATGCGGAATGCACCGACGCTGGAACCCTCGCAGGAGGGCTTGACGAACACCGGCAGGCCGAGCGTCTTCGCCGCGGCATGCATGTCGTCGCCGGGATCCAGTCGCAGGAAGCGCGGGGTCGGCAGGCCGAGGCTGAGCCAGACCTGCTTGGTGCGGATCTTGTCCAGGGTCAACGCCGAGCCGAGCACGCCCGAACCGGTATACGGCACCCCCAGCGCCTCCAGCAGGCCTTGCAGCACGCCGTTCTCGCCATCGCCGCCGTGGAGGATGTTGAACACGCGGTCCACTCGGCCGTCACGGATCAGATCGACCAGCGCCGTGATGCCGTCGACCGCGAATGCATCCACGCCGCGCGACTGCAGTGCCTCCAGCACGTTGCGGCCGGAATCCAGCGACACCTCGCGCTCGGCGCTGGTGCCGCCCATCAGCACCGCGACGCGGCCGAAGGCGGCCGGATCGCCAATCCGCGGCGGGGCGAATCCATCGGGATGCGAAGTGTTCATGCCTCACCTTCCGGGGCCACAAACCCCTGGGTGGAAATCTGTTGCGCGGCCTGGCCAATGTCACCGGCGCCCATCAGCAGCAGCAGGTCGCCGTCTTCCAGCACGTCGGCCAGTACCGCGGCCAGCTCGCTGGGGGGACCGACCACGACCGGGTCGATCCGGCCGCGCGCGCGGATCGCCCGCGCCAGCGCCTTCTCGTCGGCACCGGCCACCGGCGCTTCACCGGCCGCGTACACCTCGGTCAGCACCAGCGCGTCGACGATGGACAGCACCGCGGCAAATTCGTCAAACAGGTCGCGGGTGCGGCTGTAGCGGTGCGGCTGGAAGGCCACCACCAGTCGCTTGTCGGGCCAGCCGCCGCGGGCGGCGGCGAACACCGCCGCGAGCTCCTTCGGGTGATGGCCGTAGTCGTCGACCACGGTGACGGCGCCGCCCTCGCGCCCGTCCTTTGGCGGCAACGGTGTCTGCGAAAGCACGTTGAAGCGGCGACCGATGCCGGCGAAACGCTCCAGCGCGCGCGCGATCGCGGCCGGCTCCACGCCCAGCTGCCAGCCGACCGATGCGGCGGCCAGGGCGTTGAGCACGTTGTGTACGCCCGGCAGGGCCAGCGTCGCCGGGCAGCGCGTGCCGTCGGGCAGGCACAGGGTGAAATGCATCCGCTCGCCCTGCTGGCTGACGTCCTCGGCGCGCACGTCGGCCTCCGGCGCCAGACCGTAGGTCATCACGTGACGCGGGGTGCGCTCGGCCAGCGCGGCGACCTCGGGGTCGTCGATGCACAGCACCGCCAGGCCGTAGAACGGCAGACGCAGCATGAATTCGCCGAACACCGCCTGGACGTTGGCGAAGTCGCCACCGTAGTTCTCCAGGTGGTCGGCATCGATATTGGTCACCACGGCGATCTGCGGGCTCAGGCGCAGGAAGCTGCCATCGCTTTCGTCGGCCTCGGCGACCAGCCAGTCGCCGCTACCCAGACGGGCGTTGGCGCCGGCGGCGAGCAGTTGGCCACCGATCACGAAGGTCGGGTCGATCCCGCCCTCGGCCAGCACGCTGGCGGTCAGCGACGTGGTCGTGGTCTTGCCGTGGGTGCCGGCCACCGCGATCCCGCGCTTGAAGCGCATCAGCTCGGCCAGCATT
>DATJBR010000109.1:0-20180 GCA_035515255.1 Lysobacter sp.
CCCGTTGGTGGAACGGATCAGCGAGCCGCGCGAACGCACCCGGCTCCAGGACAGGCCGATGCCGCCGCTGAACTTGCTCAGCTTGGCGACGTCCATGTAGCGCTGGTAGATCGCCTCCAGCGAGTCTTCGGGCGAGTCGAGCAGGAAGCAGCTCGACAACTGCTCGTGGGTGGTGCCGGCGTTGAACAGTGTCGGCGAGCTGGGCAGGTAGTCCAGCTGGGCCATGCGCCGGTACAGCGCGAGCGCATCGGCCACGTCCTCCGACAAGGCGCAGGCGATGCGCAGGAAGAACTGCTGCGGAGTCTCGATCACCGTGCGCGCGGTCGGGTGGCGCAGCAGGTAGCGGTCGTACACGGTGCGCAGGCCGAAGTAGTCGAAGCGGGTGTTGAGCGTGTGGTCGACCGCGTCGTTGAGCTTGCGCGCGTTGGCCTGCACGAAACCCAGCAGGCGCTCGTTGATCAGGCCCAGGTCGTAGCCGCGCTGGATTGATTGCGAGAACGCGTTGATGTCGATGGACGCGACCTCCTTCTCGATCACGCCGGCCAGCAGACGCGCGGCGAGGCGGCCGTATTCGGGTTCCTCGGCGGTCAACAGGGCGGCGGTGCGGATCGACAGTTCGTCCAGCTCGGACGTGGTCGCTCCGTCATACAGGCCGGAGATCGTGCGGGTGGCGACGCGCATCGGGTCGATCGCGTACAGGCCGTCGCTGCAGCGCGTGATCGCACGCACGATCTTGTTGAGGTCGACCGGTTCGCGGCTGCCGTTGCGTTTGGTCACCTGCATGCTCAGCGCGGCGGCGGGCGGAGTGAGGGTGAAGCCGGGCTGGTCGTTGTCGCGCAATGGCAAGGTTGCCGTGGTGGCTGCTGCGTTCTCGATCGCATCGGCCATGGCCGATGCGGTGCCGGCGGAATCGACAGGGTCGGCGGCGTCATGGTCGGGGAAGGGGGAAGCTGCGATGTCGTTCCGGGGCGCAGGCGGGTGGGCGGCAGCAATTCCGGGTGGTGCGAGGTCTGTCTCGGCGTATTGGAGGACGGTCATGGGTGGACTCCGGTGCATGGCGCACGGGTCGTCGGCCTTCCCTCGAAGGACGACGCACGGAGGCATGGCGCACCGCCGGCAGGTTCCGCGCAGAAAACGCGGTGCCAACGGCACGGCCGCACCCCCGCGGGCGGTGGAATTTTCGGGTCTGAAAGGAAGGTGTCGTCGGGCATCGGTGGACGCCCTGCCACCCCGCCGCGAGGCAGGGCGCTGCGACACCGACCGTCTTCCCCCGAAGACTCCCTGGCCGGTCACCGCGCGGTGTGCATCACGCGGTTGTCGGCAGGTCTTCGGGCTCTGGACGTGGGCAGGCAGTGCCTGACTTTCCTACTGGCCGTCGCTTCCCAGGGCGTGTTGCCCCAGTGCCAAGACGGCGTTCGTTTCCATTTACCGCTGCGGGGCAGCGCCGGATTCACACCGGCTTCCCTTTTCAGCCGACCGCGAGGATCGGCACCGACGGGCACAACATATCGTGTTTCGTTGGTTAGTCAACACAATATGTGGGAAGTTGCCGCGGCGTGAAATAGCCGGGCCGGGTCGGAATGTTGTTGCGATGAAGAGCGGCGGCGGGAGAGATTCGTGAGTGCGCCTGCCGAGTGGCTTGGCCAGTCGCTCCACGAAATTCGCTTGGTGTCCAAGTCACCCGGCAGGCGCTACCTGAGTACGCTGGCGCTTGTTTGTCTTTTTGGCTGCGTCGGTTGTATCGGCTTGGCCTGCACCGGATGGTTGGTCTCGAGTCTAGATCCGCCAGTCCGATGGCTTCCCGCTTTGCTCCTCAACCGCATCGTCACTGTGCAGGCGTGTGCGGGGTATCGGCGCAACCAAGCGAATATCGTGGAGCGACTTGCGGCGATACCCCGTGCACGCCCTCGTCCGCTGTCCGGGCTTTTCTTGGCCAGTGGCTTGCCACGCCTTTCCGGGGCTGAGCCTTCGTCAACCGAGCAAGGTTTGCCCGGCATCTCCCCGGACGGGACAATGGCAGGCCCTGCCTGGTGAACGTCCAGGCTCACCCGCAGACCACGGAAGCGCCCATGACCATTCTCCGCATGACCGACCTCGACCTTGCCGGCAAGCACGTGCTGATCCGCGAGGATCTCAACGTGCCGATCGACGCCGCGGGCCGGATCACTTCCGGGCAGCGCATCACGGCGGCGTTGCCGACCCTGAAACTGGCGCTGGAAAAGGGCGCGGCGGTGATGGTGATGTCGCACCGCGGTCGGCCGACCGAAGGCACCTGGAGCGAAGCCGACTCGCTGGCACCGGTGGCAGCGCGGCTGTCGGAGCTGCTCGGCATCGACGTGCCGCTGGTCAAGGATTGGGTCGACGGTGTCGAGGTCGCGCCCGGGCAGTTGGTGCTGCTGGAGAACTGCCGCATGAACGTCGGCGAGAAGGCCGATGACGAGGCTTTGTCGAAGCGTTATGCCGCGCTGTGCAATGTGTTTGTGATGGACGCGTTCGGCACTTCGCACCGCGCGCAGGCGTCCACCCACGGCGTCATCCGACACGCGCCGGTCGCGGCCGGCGGCCCGTTGCTGATGGCCGAACTGGACGCGCTGGGCAAGGCGCTCGACCAGCCGGCGCGGCCGTTGCTGGCGATCGTCGCCGGCTCCAAGGTCAGCACCAAGCTGGAGCTTCTGTCCTCGCTGGTGGGCAAGGTCGACCAGTTGATCGTCGGCGGCGGCATCGCCAACACCTTCATCGCCGCGATGGGGCACGGCGTCGGCAAATCGCTGGTGGAGATGAACCTGGTCGACACCGCGAAGCAGATCATGAGCGATGCGAAAGCGCGCGGCGCCGACATTCCGGTGCCGACCGACGTGGTCGTCGCGCCCGCGTTCGCGGCCGATGCGCCGGCGACGGTAAAGGCGGTCGATGCGGTCGGCGCCGACGACATGATCCTCGATATCGGTCCGGACACCGCGGCGCGCTACGCGGGGATGATCAAGAGTGCCGGCACGGTGGTCTGGAACGGCCCGGTCGGCGTGTTCGAGTTCGATGCTTTCGGCAAGGGCACCGAGGCGCTGGCCCGCGCGATCGCCGACAGCAATGCGTTCTCGATCGCCGGCGGCGGCGACACCCTGGCCGCGGTCGACAAGTACGGCATCGCGGACCAGGTCAGCTACATCTCCACCGGCGGCGGCGCGTTCCTGGAGTTCCTGGAAGGCAAGGAGCTGCCGGCGGTGACGGCCCTCAAGGCGCGCGGCTGAGCGTCGATGAAACCCACCCTGTTCTTCGACATGGACGGCACGCTGATCGACTCGGCGGTCGGCATCACCCGCTGCGTGGCGCACGCATTGACGCAGATGAACGTGGCGGTGCCGCCGCAGTCGGAGCTGCGACGCTGGATCGGACCGTCGCTGCGTACCAGCTTCGGCCCGCTGTTCGACGATCCCGCCGATGTCGAACGTGCGGTCGAGCATTACCGCGAACGCTTCGAGACCCACGGCTGGGCCGAGCACGACCTCTATGCCGGGATCGGCGAGGTCATCGAATCGCTGCACGCCGCCGGTCACCGGCTTGCCGTGGTGACCGCGAAGAACGAGCCGCACGCCCGCAAGATCGTCGCCCATCTGCCGTTCGGCCATCGCTTCGACGATGTGATCGGCGCGACCATCGATGGCCGGCTCAGCGACAAGCCCGAGCTGATCGCCGAGGCGCTGGCGCGGCTGCAACTCGCCCCGTCGCGGTGCTGGATGATCGGCGACCGACGCATGGATATCGAAGGCGCGCGGCATCACGGAATGCGCAACGTCGGCGTGTTGTGGGGTTTCGGCGGGGAAGCCGAACTGCGCGCCGCGGGTGCACAGACCCTGGCGGTCGAGCCCGCGCAATTGCCGGAGCTGCTGGCGGGCTGACACGGTTTCCGGAGCGGCGGCCGCCAGCTACAACGGTGGCTTTGCGGCATGCGCCTGCCAGTCGCGTGCGAGCAGGCCGTACATCGCGCTGTCACTGATCTCGCCGTCCACCTGCCAGCGTTCGCGCAGCAGGCCCTCGCGCAGGAATCCCATGCGTTCGGCGAGCTTGCACGAGCCGGTGTTCCGCGGGTCGATGTCGGCCTCGAGCCGACGCAAGCCGAGCGCACCGAAGGCATACGCGATCGCCAGCCGCATCGCCTCCCGCGCGTAGCCGCGGCCCCAGTGGCTGGAGTGCAGTGCATAGCCGATCTCTGCCCGGCCCTGCACGCGGTCGATCGCATGCAGGGTGATGCCGCCGATCAAGCGGTCCTCCACAGGTTCGGCGATGGCCCAGCACAGCAGCCGGTGTGGATCGTGACCCGCCAGCGCCCCGGAAAACCGTTCGTGCGCCTGATCGATCCGGGTCCAGGCCGGGAAGCTCCAGTAGCGCATCACCTTGGCGTCCGAGTAGAGCGCGAAGAATGCCGGTAGATCGTCCTCGCGATGTGCGCGCAAATGGACCCGCTCGCCGACCAGCCGGGGCGGGGCGGCATGCGCCGGGTTCCGGGCGTCGGGGTACTTCCGGTCAGGCATGTCGATGGGTATCTCCAGCGGCGTGGTGCGCGGCATTTTTTATCAGGCAGGGCGGGCGGGAAGTCGTGCTAGCGTGATCCGATCGATCCCTGCATGGAAGTTTCCCGATGGCCGCGCTGCTGCGACGCACCAAGATCCTTGCCACCCTCGGCCCGGCGACCGATGCGCCCGGCGTGCTGGAGGCGATCATCGCCGCCGGTGTCGATGTGGTCCGGCTGAATTTTTCCCATGGCGATCCGGCATCGCATGTCGCGCGTGCCGAGGCGGTGCGTGCGGCCGGGCACAAGGTCGGGCGCGAGATCGGCATCCTGGCCGACCTGCCCGGACCGAAGATCCGCATCGACCGCTTCGCCGAAGGCAAGGTGCATCTCAGCGCCGGCGACCGCTTCGATCTGCTGGCCCGCGCCGATGCTCCGCCGGGCACGCAGTCCGAGGTCGGCGTCAGTTACCTCGGCCTGCCCGGCGATGTGGCCGCGGGGGATGTGCTGCTGCTCGACGACGGCATGATGCAACTACTCGTGGAGGCGGTGGACGGCCAGCGCATCATCACCCGCGTGCTCAACGACGGCGACCTGTCGGATCGCAAGGGCCTGAACAAACAGGGCGGCGGGTTGTCGCTGGGGGCGTTGACCGAGCACGACGAGGCGTTGATCCAGGTGGCCGCGCAGATCGGCGTCGACTTCATCGCCGTGTCGTTCTGCCGTACCGCCGCCGACATGCACGACGCCCGCCGGATCGCGCGCGCGGCGGGTAGCGATGCCGCGCTGGTGTCGAAGATCGAGCGCGCCGAGGCGATCGAGAACCTGGGCGAGATCATCGACGCCAGCGACGTGGTGATGGTGGCCCGCGGTGATCTGGGCGTGGAGATCGGCGATGCCGAGCTGCCCGGCTTGCAGAAGAAGATCATCCGCGAGTCGCTGGCCCGCAACCGGGTGGTGATCACCGCCACCCAGATGCTGCAGTCGATGGTGGAAAGCCCGATACCGACCCGCGCCGAAGTGCTGGACGTCGCCAACGCGGTGATCGACGGCACCGATGCGGTGATGCTGTCGGCCGAGTCCGCCGCCGGCCGTTACCCGGTCAGGTCGGTGGAGGCGCTGGTACGCATCTGCCTGGGCGCGGAGCGCCAGTTCGACCACGACACCGATTTCGAGGCCGCCCCGCGCAACCTGCAGCGCGCCGACCAGGCCATCGCGATGGCGGCGATGTTCGTGTCCGAGCACATTGGCGTGCGCGCGATCGTCGCGATGACCGAGTCGGGCGGCACCGCCGGCTTCCTGTCGCGGTTCCGCGCGCCGGTGCCGATCTTCGGCCTGTCCCGCCACCCCGGCACCCGCCGCAAGATGGCGCTGATGCGCAGCGTGATCCCGCTGGATTTCGACAGCCGCGGCCTGGCCACGCGCGATGCCGTGCGCAGTGCGATCCGGCAACTGTTCCAGGCCGACCAGCTGGCCGTGGGCGAGCGGGTGATCTTCACCAGCGGCGACCACATGGAGCACCGCGGTGCGACCAACACCCTGCGCCTGCTGCTGGTGGGCGAGGAGGGCAGCACCGAGGGACTGGGAGAGCTGTGATGCGCCTGTAAGCCACTGTTTCACAATGGCCTTTGCCCCGATGCCCCGCTATACTTGCGAGCTAACTCCGCCACCTCCTGCAGGAAATCCATGAGCATCGAACAGCTTGCTGAAATCGCCCAGGCAATGGTCGCCCCGGGCAAGGGCATCATCGCGATCGACGAGTCCACCGGCACCATCAAGAAGCGTTTCGATGGCGTTGGTATCGAATGCACGGAAGAGAACCGCCGCGCCTATCGCGAAATGCTGCTGACCACGCCGAACCTGAGCCAGCACATCTCCGGCGCGATCCTGTTCGACGAGACCCTGCGCCAGTCCACCAGGGACGGCGTGCCGTTCGCCAAGCTGATGTCCGACAACGGCATCATCCCGGGCATCAAGGTCGACAAGGGCACCCATGCGCTGGCCGGCTTCCCGGGCGAGGTGGTGACCGAAGGTCTGGACGGCCTGCGTGCGCGGCTGGAGGAGTACTACAAGCTCGGTGCCCGCTTCGCCAAGTGGCGTGCGGTGATCAACATCGGCGACGACATTCCGTCGGGCACCTGCATCGAGGCCAACTCGCACGCACTCGCGCGCTATGCCGCGCTGTGCCAGGAACAGGGCCTGGTGCCGATGGTCGAGCCGGAGGTGATCATGGACGGCAACCACGACATCGACACCTGCTTCGAGGTTTCCGAAGTCACCTTGCGTTCGCTGTTCGGCTCGCTGTACGAGCACAACGTGATGCTGGAAGGCACGATCCTGAAGGCCTCGATGGTGCTGCCGGGTTCGGCCAGCGGCGAGAAGGCGACGATCGAGGAAGTCGCCGCGGCGACCCTGCAGTGCCTGAAGTCGACCGTGCCGGCTACGCTGCCGGGCATCGTGTTCCTGTCCGGCGGCCAGTCCGACGCGGACGCCACCGCGCACCTGAACGCGATGAACCTCGCCGGCCCGAACCCGTGGCCGCTGTCGTTCTCCTACGGCCGCGCGATGCAGTCGGCGGCGCTGCAGATCTGGTCGAAGGACCTGGTCGGCAACATCGGCAAGGCGCAGGAGATGGTGTTCGCCCGCGCCCGCGACAACGGCCTGGCCGCGCTGGGCGAGTGGAAGGCGGGCTGATCCACGCCTCCATTGTTTTCAACAAGAACGCCGGCCTCTGCCGGCGTTCTTCGTTTGGGAGGAGAGGCTGAATCGCTGCCATCCGCTCCGCGAAGGCGGGATTTCCTTCGCCCGTCCGATTGCATTCCTGCGGTCGGGCAACGTCTGATTGCCGCGCCCCACGGATGGGGACTTCCTTCGGTAGGAGCGATGTAAATCGCGAACGCACTGACGCGTGGTGTCGCCGTGCTGTCACGCCTTGCGTCGCTGCCAAAATGAAAAATATCCGCTTGGCCGGGCTTTGATGGGGGCGCGGCTCTCCCTGTGGGGCCGCGCCGGTACGTCATTTTTTTACAGGCCGGATTTTTACCGGCCGGGGCTTATTACAACCCGGCCAGCCACTCGTCATCGGAACCTTCGTTGACGCCCTCCAGCAGGAAGGTGCTGAGGTAGCGCTCGCCGGTGTCGGGCAACATCGCCAGGATCACCGCGCCTTCGGCGGCGGATTTCGCCACCTCCAGTGCAGCAGCGACGGTGGCACCGGCGGAGATGCCGACGAAGATGCCTTCCTCGCGGGCCAGACGGAGCGCGGTGTCGCGGGCCAGCACGTCGTCGACCGGGAGGATCGCGTCGGCGATGTCGCGGTTGAGCACTTCGGGCAGGAAATCCGGGGTCCAGCCCTGGATCTTGTGCGGGTGCCATTCCTGGCCGGCCAGCAGGGACGCGCCAGCCGGTTCACAGGCGACGATGCGGACTTCGGGACGGGCGACCTTGAGGACCTCGCCGACGCCGGTCAGGGTGCCGCCGGTGCCCCAGCCGCTGACGAAACAGTCGAGCCGGCGGCCGGCGAAGTCCCGCAGGATCTCCGCCGCCGTGGTCTGGCGGTGGTAGGCGGGATTGGCCGGGTTGGCGAACTGGCGGGCGAGGAACCAGCCGTGCTGCTTCGCCAGCGCTTCGGCCTTGAGCACCATGCCGGTGCCGCGTTCGGCGGCCGCGGTGAGGATGACCTTGGCCCCGTACGCGCGCATCAGCTTGCGGCGTTCGATCGAGAACGTCTCGGTCATCACCGCGACGAAGTGGTAGCCGCGCGCGGCGCAAACCATCGCCAAGGCCACGCCGGTGTTGCCGGAGGTGGCTTCGACCACGGTGTCACCGGGCTTGAGCAGGCCGCGTGCCTCGGCGTCGAGGATCACCGCCAGTGCGAGCCGATCCTTGACAGACCCGCCGGGGTTGAACGATTCGGCCTTGGCATAGAGGGTGACGCCGGCAGGTGCCATCCGGTTCAGGCGTACCACGGGAGTGCGGCCGATGGTGTCGAGAATGCTGTCGTGGATCATCTGGGAGGTCCTTTCATCCATGGAATGCCCGCGGCAGGCGGGTCGTCCCCAAGCCTGCGCCATACCCCGGTAAAGGCACAGTGATCCAATGAAACACTGGGTTGCACCACTTTGCCGGGTCTGTCCTTGTGGAGGCCGAAGGTCAACCTATGGCCCACGCGGACGTTTCCAGCGACGACTAGACTCATCGGGCTGTCCGTTGCGGACATACCGTACCGACTTCCAGCTTCCCACCGCTGTTCATTTTTCCTTGGCTGTATCCCCACACTTCTGATTGACCCGAGAAAGCATGCGAATCCAGACCGGACGACGCGCGGCCTGCGCCCTTTTATCTGCATTTTTACTGGTGGCATGCGGCAAGGACACGCCCGCGCCCACCATGGCGGGTGCGATCCCGGTGACCACCGAGCAGGTGCGGATGCAGGCCTGGAACGACACCGTCCAGGCGCTGGGCACGGTCAAGGCGCGCGAGTCGGTGACGTTGACCGCCAAGGTCAGCGAAACCGTGCAGGCCGTGCATTTCGACAGTGGCGACCTCGTCAAGGCCGGCGCGCCGCTGGTGACCCTGAGCGATCGGCAGCAGCAGTCCAACCTGGTCGAAGCGCAGGCCAGTGCGAGCGAGGCGGACCGGCTGTACAAGCGGCTCGCGCAACTGGGTGAGCAGCAACTGGTCGCCCGTTCCGCCATCGATACCCAGCGCGCGGTGCGCGACGCGTCGGCTGCGCGGGTCGAGCAGATCCGCGCGCAGTTGTCGGATCGGGTGATCCGGGCGCCGTTTTCCGGCGTGCTGGGTGTGCGCCAGGTCAGTCCGGGCGCGCTGGTGACGCCGGGGACGCCGATCGCGAACCTGGACGACACCAGCCGCGTGTACGTCGATTTCCCCGTGCCGGAATCGGCATTGGCGCATCTGGGCGTCGGTCAGGTGCTGCGGGCGAGCAGTGCGTCATGGCCGGGACAGGAATTCAACGGCGCCGTCGCGATGGTCGATTCGCGGATCGATCCGGGCACGCGGGCGGTGGTGGTGCGTGGCGATTTTTCCAATGCGGACGGCCGGTTGCGTCCCGGCATGCTGATGCAGGTGACCCTGGTGCGGCCGGAGCGCGAGGCGCTGCTGGTGCCGGAGCTGTCCATCGTGCAGATGGGCAATAGTTCCTACCTTTACCGGGTGCGGCCGGATCGCACGGTGGAGCGCGCTGACGTGACGGTCGGCAGCCGCGCCGACGGTCTGGCGGAAGTGACCAGCGGGTTGCAGGCCGGCGACGAGATCGTGGTCGACGGCACCGGCAAGCTGCGGGCCGGCTCGAAGATCACCACAGCAGGCGATGCCGCGACTCCAGCGGCCGAAGGCGCATGAATCTCTCCGAGCTATCCATCCGCCGTCCGGTGTTCGCCACCGTCATCAGCCTGTTGCTGATGGTGCTGGGCGTGATGGCGTTCTCGCGCCTGACCCTGCGCGAGCTGCCGGCGATCGATCCGCCCATCGTGTCGGTCGACGTCAACTATCCCGGCGCGTCCGCAGCCGTGGTCGAGACCCGGATCACCCAGGTGCTGGAGGATGCGCTGTCGGGCATCGAAGGCGTGGAGATGATCCAGTCGCGCAGCATCAACGGGCGCTCCGGGGTCACCCTGGAGTTCACCCTGGAGCGGGACATCGAGGCGGCCGCGAACGACGTGCGCGATGCCATCAGCGGCGTCGCCAGCCGCCTGCCCGACGAGGCCGACCCACCGCAGGTGCGCAAGGCCGACAGCGATTCGGACACCATCATCTGGCTCAACATGAGCTCCACCACGATGGACGCGCTGCAGTTGTCGGATTACGCCGACCGCTACATCGCCGACCGTCTGTCCAGCCTCGACGGGGTCGCCCAGGTACGGATCGGCGGACAGCAGCGTTACGCGATGCGGATCTGGCTGGACAGCGCGGCGATGGCGGCGCGTGACATCACCGCGCGCGACATCGAGAACGCGCTGCGGGCCGAGAACGTGGAATTGCCGGCCGGCCGGATCGAATCGGAGAACCGGGACTTCACCCTGCGCGTGGCACGCCAGTACGAAAAGCCCGAGGACTTCGCCCAGATCCGGATCAAGCAGGGTGCCGACGGCTATGTGGTGCGGATGGGCGATGTCGCCCAGGTCGAGCTCGCATCGGCGGAGCGCCGCGCCTACTACAAGAGCAACGGCGAGCCGAACGTCGGGCTGGGCATCATCAAGACCTCCACCGCCAACGCGCTGGATGTGACCCGCGCGGCCAAGGCCGAGGCGGTCGAGATCCAGAAGACGCTGCCGGAAGGGATGAACATCTTCGTCGCCTACGACGCGACCGTGTTCATCGACGAGTCGATCAAGCGCGTCTACCACACCCTGGCCGAGGCGATGGCGCTGGTGCTGCTGGTGATCTGGCTGTTCCTGGGCAGCTTCCGCGCCGCGCTGATCCCGGCGGTGACGGTGCCGGTGTGCCTGATCGCCGCCTTCATCCCGCTGTATCTGTTCGGCTACTCGATCAACCTGCTGACCCTGCTGGCGCTGGTGCTGTCGATCGGTCTGGTGGTCGATGACGCGATCGTGGTGCTGGAGAACATCCAGCGTCGTGCCGACCTCGGCGAGCCGCCACTGGTCGCCGCCGCGCGCGGTACCAAGCAGGTGGCGTTCGCGGTGATCGCGACCACCACCGTGCTGGTGGCGGTGTTCCTGCCGGTGGGCTTCATGGAAGGCAATACCGGGCGGCTGTTCCGCGAACTGTCAGTGGCGCTGGCCGGTGCGGTGGCGCTGTCGGCGTTCGTCGCCCTGACCCTGACCCCGATGATGTCCTCCAAGCTGGTGCGGCCGAGGGGCGAGGAGCGCTCCAACCGGGTCCATCGCTGGATCAGCGGCAAGCTGGCCCAGCTCAGCGGCAGCTATCAGGCGTGGCTGGGGCGGCATCTGGGCAAGCCGTGGCTGGTGGCCGGTTTGATGCTGGGCGCGCTGGCGCTGAGCTACGGCCTGATCCGCTACGTGCCTTCCGAACTGGCACCGGCCGAAGATCGCGGCTCGTTCTTCGTGTCGATCATCGGCCCTGAGGGCGCCGGTTTCGATTACACGGTCGGGCAGATCCAGCAGGTCGAGCAGATCATGGCCGGGCACACCGGCGAGGATCGTGCGATCCGCCGCTACAACTCGCGGGCGCCGGGCGGCTGGGGGGCGAGCGAGGAGATGCACACCGGCAACGTGGTGGTGTTCCTGCAGGACTGGAACCAGCGCGAGATGAGCACCGCCGAGGTCGCCGATTCGCTGCGCGCCGATTTCAGCAAGCTGACCGGCGTGCAGGCGCAGCCGCGCGTCGGCGGCGGCCTGGTCGGCAGCCGCGGACAGCCGATCCAGATCGTGCTGGGCGGCCCGGAATATGCCGAGATCGCGCAATGGCGCGACACCCTGATGGAGAAGATGGAGGCCAACCCCGGGCTGTTCTCGGTGGACTCGGACTACAAGGAAACCCGGCCGCAGATGCGGGTCGAGATCGACCGCCAGCGCGCGGCCGACCTGGGCGTGAGCGTGACCGAGGTCGGCCACGCGCTGGAGACGATGATGGGCAGCCGCAAGGTCACCACGTTCGTGCAGGAGGGCGAGGAGTACGACGTGTTGGTGCAGGCCGGTCGCGCCGGTCGCGCCTCGCCGGCCGACCTGACCGCGATCCAGGTGCGTGGCAATGGCGGCGAACTGATCCCGCTGTCCAATCTGGTGACCCTGAGCGAACTGGCCGAGGCCGGCAGCCTGAACCGGTTCAACCGCATGCGCGCGATCACCATCACCGCCGGTCTGGCACCGGGCTACACGATGGGCGAGGCGCTGGCGTTCCTGAACGCCACGGTGGCGGCCGACCTGCCCGAGTACGCGCAGATCGACTGGAAGGGCGAGTCGCGCGAGTTCCAGAAGGCCGGCGGCGCGGTGCTGCTGACCTTCACTCTGGCCTTGCTGGTGGTGTATCTGGTGCTGGCCGCGCAGTTCGAGAGCTTCATCCATCCGTTCGTGATCATGCTGACGGTGCCGCTGGCGGTGCTGGGCGCGTTGGTGGGCCTGGCGGTGACCGGTGGCACGCTGAACCTGTTCAGCCAGATCGGCATCGTGATGCTGGTCGGGCTGGCAGCCAAGAACGGCATCCTGATCGTCGAGTTCGCCAACCAGTTGCGTGACGCGGGCCGCAACATCGAGGAGGCGATCATCGAGTCGGCCGGGGTACGGTTGCGGCCGATCCTGATGACCTCGATTTCCACCGCCGTGGGTGCGATACCGCTCGTCGCGGCCGGCGGCCCGGGCTCGGCCAGCCGGGCGACGATCGGCGTGGTGATCATCTTCGGCGTGTCGCTGTCGACCCTGCTGTCGCTGTTCGTGGTGCCCGCCTTCTATGTGCTGTTGGCGAAATACACCCGTTCGCCGCAGGCGCTGTCGAACGAGCTGGATACGCTGGCGGCGCAGACGCCGGAGGTTGGCGGCCACGCCTGAGCGTAACGCCCGGCGCTGCTTCGCAGCGGTGCCAGGGCCATGGGCGGACATGCCCGGAAGGGGCGGCGTTGATGGATTCCTTGTCCTCGCGGTTCGCCACTGCCCTCGCAGCCATGACCTTCCGGGTGTTTCACAAGGGCGGAATCCGGTTAAGGTGCGAGGCTTGTCGCCGGTCATCTGGCCGGCCATACCGGGGGATTCGTGGAAGCAGTCGTCAACACCATCAATGGGATCATCTGGAGCAACGCGCTGATCTTCATGTGCCTTGCCGCGGGCCTGTGGTTCAGCCTGCGCACGCGCTTCATGCAGATACGCGGCTTTGCCGAGATGTGCCGGCTCACGGTCAGTGGGCAGAAATCCGATGCGGGCGTGTCCTCGTTCCAGGCGCTGGCGATCTCGATGGCCGGGCGCATGGGCATCGGCAACATCGCCGGCGTTGCCACCGCGATCGCCTACGGCGGGCCGGGTGCGATCTTCTGGATGTGGGTGATGGGCTTCCTCGGCGCCTCGACCTCGTATGTCGAGTCCACCCTGGCGCAGATCTACAAGACCAAGGATGCCGAGGGTCGCTACCGCGGCGGTCCCGCCTACTACATCGAAAAGGCGATGGGCCTGAAGTGGTATGCCACCGCATTCGCGGTCGCCACCATCGTCGCCACCGGGCTGTTGCTGCCGGGCGTGCAGGCCAACGCCATCGCCGACAGCGCCAGCAATGTGCTGTGCAACGGCGGTGACGCCTGCGCGCCGTTCGGCGGGACCGGGATGGTGAAGCTGTGGATCGGGCTCGGCGTAGGCCTGCTGCTGGCGGTGATCATCTTCGGCGGGATCCGGCGCATCGCCACCTTCGCCGAGATCGTGGTGCCGTTCATGGCGCTGGCGTTCATCCTGATGGCGGTGATGGTGATGATCCTCAACGCCGAGAAGGTGCCGGCGATGTTCGCCGACATCTTCTCCAGCGCGTTCGGTGCGCATGCCGCGTTCGGCGCGATCATCGGCCAGGCCATCGCCTGGGGCGTCAAGCGCGGCATCTACGCCAACGAGGCCGGTCAGGGCACCGGCCCGCACGCGGCGGCCGCGGCCGAGGTCTCGCACCCGGCCAAGCAGGGCTACGTGCAGGCGTTCGCGATCTACTTCGACACCATGCTGGTGTGCACCTCCACCGCGTTCCTGGTGCTGTCCACGGGCATGTACAACACCTTCCGGGTGGTCAAGGACGCCGGAGGGGAAACGCTGGAGGCGATGTACACCGGCGTGCCCGGGCTGCAGCCGTCGGAGGGTGCACAGTTCACCCAGGCGGCGGTGGAGTCGGTGTTGCCGGGCTGGGGCGCGGGCTTCGTGGCGCTGGCGCTGTTCTTCTTCGCCTTCACCACGATCATGGCCTATTACTACATGGCCGAAACCAACCTGACCTACATCGCCGGCACCCGCCGCACCCACCCGCTGGCGACGCTCCTGCTGCGGCTGGGCATCATCGGGATGGTGGTCTTCGGGGCGTACCACAACGCCAGCATGGCCTGGGCGCTGGGCGACATCGGCGTGGGCCTGATGGCCTGGCTCAACATCGTCGCGATCCTGGTCCTGCAGAAGCCGGCGATGCTGGCGCTGCGCGATTACGAGCGGCAGCGGAAGCTGGGACTGGATCCCGTTTTCGATCCGCAGTCGCTCGGCATCCGCAACGCCGGGTTCTGGGAGGAGCGGGTGGCGGCCTCTGCCGCGCGCTCGCTCGCTGCAGAGGTTGCTGCAGCGCCGACGCCGCTGTTGGCCGACGCCGATGCCCGCTGATCCCTGGAAGCGCGGTGGTGGCCGCGACGGTGGCAAAGGCAGCGGTAGCCGTGACGCCGAGCACCCCACGTCACCGCGTGCAACGCCGTCAGGCTCGCCGTGGGGAGCGCGCGGCCGGTCATCACGGGAGCCGGACCGGTCGACGGAGCCGTCGCCGGCCCAGCCGCGGGTCTTCGACAAACATGCCTCCGACAAGCAGGGCCGCGAGTTGCGGCTGTACGGCTTCAACGCGGTCGGCGCGGTGTTCGCGCAACGGCCCGAGGCGATCCGCAAGGTGTATCTGGCCGAGGCCCGGATTGCGCAGCTGCAACCGCTGCTGAAGTGGTGCGCGGCCAATCGCGTCGGTTATCGGGTGGTGGAGGAGGACGACCTGCGCAAGCTGGCGGCCAGCTCCCACCACGAAGGTGTGGTCGCCGATGTGCTGCGCGTCGAGCCGATGCCGTTGCTGGACTGGTTGCGCGACGTCCCGGCCGGTCCTCAGTGCGTGATCTGGCTCGATGGCGTGGGCAACCCGCACAACCTCGGCGCGATCCTGCGCTCGGCCGCGCATTTCGGCGTGGCCGCGGTGTTGTTGCCGGCCAACTCGCCGTTGGCGTTGTCCGGTGCCGCCGCGCGCGTGGCCGAAGGCGGCGCGGAAGCGGTGGCGATGGTGCGTCTGCCGGAGAACGCCGATGCGCTCGCGCAGCTGCACGACGCCGGCTTCGCCCTTGCCGCGACCGTGGTCGAAGGCGGTGACGATCTGTTCGCGACGACGCTGCCCGAGAGGTTGGTGTTTGTGCTGGGTGCGGAAAGCGAAGGCATGGACCGCCAGTTCGCCAGCGCCTGCGACCTGCGCCTGTCGATCCCGGGCAGTGGTGCGGTGGAAAGCCTCAACGTCGCCGCTGCGACCGCGGTATTGCTGGCATCGTGGTGCCGACATCGCCAGCAATGAGTCTGTCAGTCGCGATCAATGCACGATGAGATCGGCGGCGAACACTTGGTCTTCTCAGGCGGACTGGCTCCTGGAGGCAAGCGAATGGCACCGGCGTGATGCCGCTGCCGCTGCAGTCGAGCCGCTGTGTGGCATCTGTGATATCTGCGGAGTGGAGCGAACGTTCTCGGGTCTGGTGGGCCCTGCGTTGCGCGAGTCCCTGTTGTGCCAAACGTGTGGCAACAATTCGCGTCAACGGGCGGCGGCAGCCGTGCTATTGGCTGCGCTGTCCCAACCGCAGCATGCGCACGTCTACTGTACCGAGCAGGCGAGCGCGTTCTACCTGGGGTTGCGCCGGCGCTTGGGTCACCTGCGTGGAAGTGAATATGTCTCCGGCATATATCAGCGGCTACGGCTGTCGGCGTGGCTGTTGTGGCGGCACCGGATACCGGAAATGGTTCATCACCAGGACGTGATGGCGCTGAATTTCGCTGACGCGTGTCTGGACGGCATCGTCAGTCTGGACGTGCTCGAGCACGTCCACGACTACCGCCTCGCACTACGTGAATTCGCGCGTGTACTTAGACCCGGTGGAGTGCTGGTCCTGACCGTTCCGTTCTACGAGAACCTCGCGGAAAGCGACCAGATTGCCTGGTTGGATGCTGGGGGCGCAGTACAACACCAAGGTATTCCCGAATACCACGGCGATCCGCTCAGTGGTGGCGTGCTCTGCTTCCATCACTTTGGGTGGGATCTGCTTGTGGCGATGCGTCAGGCCGGGTTTGCCGAAGCAAGCGCCTGCCGGATCCAGGATTCGACACGAGGGTTGCCGCAGGGCCAGTGGGTGTTGCGCGCGTGGCGTTAGCTGGTTCGGGGAGCTCGATGCCGCCAATACCGAATTTTTCTGACGACGGCTGAATGAATACCAGGAAAAACGGGGCCCCTGCATTGCTGCACGGGCCCGTTTTTATTCATGCCGTGGACGGCTGATGCCGTCAGAACAACTCGACGCTGCCGGCATCCATGGACTGCTGCATCACCGGCTTGTGCGGCGGGCGTTCCCATTCGCCGCGCATCTGGCCGACGCGCTGCATCAGCTGCTTGAGGGCGAGCTGGACGTCGCTGTCGCTGTGGCGGCGGTGCAGCAGCTCCTGCAGGGTGGCGGCTTCGCGGTTGATGTCGTTCAGGCGTTCCAGGTGGAGGGTCGCCGCGCCCAGCGCCTGGGTGGCGATGTCCTCGAACTGCAGCGAACGCACCGCCTCGGCCACCGAGCTGTCGATGGCCTGGCCGCATTCGGCGATTTCGCGCATGCCGTTGCCGAGGCCGCGGTTCATGCCATCCACGCGCTCCAGCATGCCGGCCGCTTCGGCACGGGCACCGCGTGAGCGGTCGAGGTCGCGCGATGCCATCCGGCTGACGGTGTCGCGGACCTTGGCGATCGCATCCTTGGAGCTGTGGGCCAGCTTGCGGATCTGCTCGTTGAACGTGGTGGAGCGCTCCGACAGGTTGCGGACCTCGTCGGCGACCACGGCGAACCCGCGCCCGGCTTCGCCCGCACGGGCCGCTTCGATCGCGGCGTTGAGCGCGAGCAGGTTGGTCTGGTCGGCAATCGACTTGACGTCCTCCAGCAGCGCGAAGATGCCGTCCAGGTGCTCGGCCATCGCGTCGATATGGGTGACGGTGTTGTTGCTCTGACCGCTGACCTCTTCCAGCGCCTCGACCAGCTGCTCCATCTTCTGGCTGGCCTGCAGGGCGAACTGGTGCACGTCCATGCCGCCATCCTCGCCGGTGCGGTCGATGATGCGGGTGACGATTTCGCTCTGCTGGCGCGACTTGCGGTTGACGGCTTCGAAACTGCCGCCCAGCTTGCCCACCGACTCGCGGATCAGCTCGCGGGTGCGTTCGATCTCGGTGCGCGAACCGCTGACTTCGGCACTGATGAAGTTGCGCAGGTCTTCCAGCACGCGGGTCTGCTCGCGCATCACCACCGACGGGGTGCCCTGGTTCTGCACCCAGGCGAACACCAGCCAGGCGGCAGCGGTGGCGACGGTGATGCCCAGTCGCGCGGCTGTCGGCCAGTCGAACAGTTGGGCACACAACAGTAGGAGGGTTAGTGCCAGCGGCGCGGCCAGTCGAATGACTACACGGGAGTCCATTGCTGCTCTCATTGGGGGGCGGTCAAATCAGATAACGGCCGCGAGGCGGCGAGCTTTAGCGGGGAAGTGCCTGCATTCCTGCCTTGCCCGGCAGTCGTGCGGCTGGAAAGCCGGTCAACGCACTTCGCCCCGGCCCAGCAGGCGGGTCGCGACTTCGTTCAGCGGGGCGACCTGCTGCGCCGCGCCCAGCGCGACCGCGGCACCGGGCATGCCCCAGACGATGCTGCTGGGCTGGTCCTGGGCCAACGTGTAGGCACCGGCGTTGCGCAACGCCAGCAACCCGCGCGCGCCATCGCTGCCCATGCCGGTCAGCAAGGCGGCGCCGGCACCGGAACCGACGTGTTGCGCGACCGATTCGAACAGCACATCGACACTGGGGCGGTGCCCGTTCACCTGCTCGTCGTCGCTGGTGCCGCAGTGCCAGGCGGTGCCGCGCCGATACACACGCAGATGAAACCCGCCCGGGGCGACGTACGCATGGCCCCGTAACAGCGGCTGGCTCGGACCGGCGTGCACCACGGTCATCGCGCTGTGCTGGTTGAGGCGCTCGGCAAACGCCGCACTGAAGGCCGCCGGGATGTGCTGCGCGATCACGATCGGCGGTGTGTCAGCGGGCAGCGCCGACAGCACGTCGAGGATCGCATTGGTGCCGCCGGTGGAAGCGCCGATGGCGATCACGTGCAGGTTCGGATGCCGGTAGGCGGCGGTGGGTACGGGTGGGGTGGGTACCGTCGTGCGGCGGTCGACACGGGTGTTCGCGGCCTGGCGGACCTTCGCCCGCAGCTCTTCGCCATAGGCCGACAGCCCGCCGCCGATATCGGCCCGTGGCTTGGCGATGCAGTCCACCGCGCCGGCCGCAAGCGCGTCCAGGGTCACCGCCGCGCCTTTCGCGGTCAGCGTGGACACCATCACCACCGGCATCGGTCGCAGCCGCATCAGGTTGCCGAGGAAGCTCAGCCCGTCCATGCGCGGCATCTCGACGTCCAGGGTGAGCACGTCGGGGGACAGGCGCTTGATCTTGGTGCGGGCGATGAACGGGTCGGCCGCGGTGCCGACCACCTCGATCAGCGGATCGACCGACAGCAGGTCGCTCATTAGCCGGCGCATCAGCGCGGAGTCGTCGATCACCAGCACCCGGACGCGTCGTCCGTCCGTGGGTGGTATGGGCATGGTTGGCGGAAGGGCCATCAGAAGAGCTCGATGCTGCCGGCGACCGGCGCGCGGTTGAGGTCGCCGTAATAGGCGCGCTCGGCGCGGACGATGTCGTCGTCGCGGGTCGATGGCAGGCGGCGCACCAGGGTGCGGCCGGTCTGGACGAAGAAGCACACCTTGCGCGGCTGGATATCGCCCAGGTCCTGCGCGACCACCGGGATGCGCTCGGCCACCAGGTACTGCAGCACGAAGCGTGCGTTGCGGGTGCCGATGGGATCGTTCTGGAAGCCGCTGAGCACGTTGCCGCCGCCGAACACCTTGGCCAGCAGCCGCGACCGGCTGGCGCCGCGCTTGAGGAGGTCGTTGATCACCAGCTCCATCGCGTGGGCACCGTGGCGGGCGCTCATGTCGCCGTCGGCCAGGTCGTTGCGGGTGTTGCCGGCCGCGCCGGGCAGCATGAAGTGGTTCATGCCGCCGACGCCGATCAACGGGTCGTACAGGCAGGCCGCCACGCAGGATCCCAACAGCGTGACCAGTGCGACCGGCTCGCTGCTGACCCGGTACTCGGCCGGCATCAACCGCACCGCGTGGGTCTGCAGCGCCTTGTCGTAATAGTGGCCGGGCTCGGTGACCCGGTCGGCATCGGCAACGGCGGCGTTGTCGGGGTAGCGGCTTCTCATGACGGGGAGACGGTTCCGGTGGCCCGGTAGGTGGTGCGTCCGCACGGAGTGACCACATCGAGCGCGTGGGTGAAGCTCTCGGAGTGGCCGGCGAACAGCAATCCGCCCGAAGCCAGTAATGGCGCGATGCGCGCCAGCACCTGGTACTGGGTGGGCTTGTCGAAATAGATCATCACGTTGCGGCAGAACACCGCCGCGAACCCACCACGCAGCCGGTAGCTTTCGTCCAGCAGGTTGAGTGGACGGAAACTCACCAGCGACTGCAGCTCGGGACGTACCCGGCACAGGCCCGCGTTGGGGCCGCTGCCGGCCTGGAAGTAGGCCTGCCGGCGCTGCGGCGACAGCGCTTCGATGCGGTCGAGCGAATATCGCCCGAGCGCGGCGGTCTCCAGCACGCTGGTATCGATGTCGGTGGCGAGGATGCGCACCGGCGGAGCGAGGGTGGCGAATGCCTCGCAGGCGGCGATGGCGATGGAGTAGGGCTCCTCGCCGGTGGACGCGGCGCAGCAC
>DATJBR010000110.1:0-2621 GCA_035515255.1 Lysobacter sp.
TGCTGCACGGTCGCGGCGGCAAGGGCCGGCTGGTGATCCATTACAGCAATCTGGACACGCTCGAAGGCGTGCTGGAAAAGCTGCGCCCCGGCCGCGAGTAATCCCCCTCCACGCCGGCCGATACTTTCGGCCAGTGGGCACACCGCGGCACGGATGCGAAGATCGGCCTCCATCTGTTCACCCGTGGATGCCGTGAAAGCCCTGTTCCCTGCCCTGCTTGCCCTTGCCTTTCTGCCCACCACCGCTGTGGCCGCCGTTGCCGACAGTCCGGCCACCGCACCAGCCTCCACCAAGGCCTCCGCTGCCGACGTCCGTTTCCAGGCCACCCACGAACGCGAGTGGGCCTGGCGCAAGGCGCAGTTCGGCAGCGCCGACGAGGACAGCGACGGTGCCGTCAGCCAGCGCCGACTGCCGTCGGTCGATGCCGCCAGCCAGGCCGCGCGACTGAAAGTCTGGGAAGGCGTGCTGGCCGAACTCGACGCGATCGACCCGGCCCAGCTGTCGCCGGACAACCGCATCCACCTGGCCGTGTACCGGCCGCAGGTCGAAAACCTCGCCGCCGAGGTGCGTTTCCGCGCCTACGAGATGCCGTTCAATTCCGACTCCTCGTTCTGGTCGAACCTCGGCTTCATGACCCGCCGGCCGATGCGCACCGCCGCCGACTACCGCGCCTACATCGACCGCCTCGCCGACGTGCCGCGCTATTTCGACGAGCACATCGCCAACATGCGCACCGGGCTGGATCGCGGCTTCAGCGTGCCGCGCGCGGTGCTCGACGGCCGCGATGTCTCGATCGCCGCGATCGCCGATCTCGACGACCCGACCAAATCGACGTTCTATGCGCCACTGAAGCAACTGCCCGCGAGCATCCCCGCCGCCGAACAGGACCGGTTGCGCGCCGATGCCCGCGCCGCGATCGGCGAGCGGATGATCCCCGCGTACCGCAAGCTGCTGGTGTTCTTCCGCGACGAGTACGTGCCCCGCGCCCGCACCACGCTGGGCGCGTCCGAAATGCCCAACGGCGAGGCGTTCTACCACCAGCAGATACGCGAATACACCACGCTGGACCTGAGCCCCGACGAGATCCACCGGATCGGCCTGGACGAGGTCGCGCGCATCCAGGCGCAGATGAACACGATCATCAAGGAGGTCGGGTTCCAGGGCAGCTTCGCCGAGTTCCTGCAGTTCCTGCGTGCCGACCCGCAGTTCTACGCCAAGACCCCGCAGGAACTGCTCAACCATGCCGCCTGGATTGCCAAGCGCATCGACGGCGAGCTCGGCAAGTTCATCGGCACCCTGCCGCGCGGGCGTTTCACCATCGTCCCGGTGCCCGAGGACATCGCTCCGTTCTGGACCAGCGGCCGCGGCGGCAACGGCACCTACTGGCTCAACACCTACGACCTGCCGTCGCGCGCGCTGTACAACCTGCCCGCCCTGACCCTGCACGAGGCCGCCCCCGGCCACGCGATGCAGGGGGCGCTGGCCGCCGAGCAGACGGGCCTGCCCGACTTCCGACGCGAAACCTACATCTCCGCATTCGGTGAAGGCTGGGGCCTGTACGTGGAGAAACTCGGCGAGGAGATGGGGATCTACCAGACCCCGTACGAGCACTTCGGCCGGCTGACCTACGAGATGTGGCGCGCCGCGCGACTGGTGATCGACACCGGCGTGCACGCCCAGGGCTGGACCCGCGACCAGGCGCTCGCCTACCTGCGCGACCACACCGCGCTGAGCGAGCATGAGGTCACCACCGAGGTCGACCGTTACATCTCCTGGCCCGGCCAGGCGCTGAGCTACAAGCTCGGCGAGCTGGCGATCGTGCGCCTGCGCGGCGAGGCGGAGCAGGCACTGGGCGACAAGTTCGACCTCAAGGCCTTCCACGACATGGTGCTGGCGTTGGGCTCGGTGCCGCTGCCGGTGCTGGAGACCCAGGTGCGGGCTTTCATTTCCGACTCCGCGGCGGAAAAGAATCTGAAAGGCTGACCGAGGCGGCGAGCTCGGGTGTACTTCTGCGTACTTGTGAAAGAGGCAGCTTGGAGTACTGCGTGGGGCGACTGCCGGGTATCCCGATCAGTCGCTCCACGATATTCGCTTGGTGATCGGGACACCCGGCAGCCGCCATCGGGATCCTCCGATGGCTGAAGGGAAAGGCAAAAGCAGCCACACCTTTCCCCGACATTTCGACGGCTGACCCAAGCAGAATTCACGTCAATCACTGGCCGATGCGGCGTCCTGGCGGGGTGTTGCGGACAGCAGGCCATGGATGGCCTGCGGCGGTGAGTGCGACCAGGGATGGTCGCCCGAACCGGGCAGCAAGCACCCCGGCAGGGCGACGCTCCTGCCGAAGCCATTGAGTTGCTGTTGCTGTTGCTCTCCATCACCGCAATCGGCGCAACCGAAACGCAACTCCAGCCGCAAACTTGCCCCGAAGTGCGGGTTTACCGCATAATGCGCGGCTCGCTGTGTCCAGCGGTCCGTCCAGGGCTGCAAGGCGGCTCCCGGAAGCGCGATTCCGGATTGCCCGGTTCCAGCGTCCGCCCCTCCAGGCGGCAACCCACCCGTATCGCATGCCGCCCACGTGAACCGTGGACCCGGCGGGGCCGCCGCCTCCCTGGCCAAGG
>DATJBR010000111.1:0-5937 GCA_035515255.1 Lysobacter sp.
TCCGCACCCCTATTTCCATACGGTTGTCCTGCGCGGCGTGTCGATGCAGCGCGGCAAATCCGGGGGCGCCGTGGCGGGTTTTTCCGATTGAATCGAGCCCGATCACGGCGGAAAGGCGAAGGCGGTCACGCATCCGGAACGCCCTGAACCCCGGCTGGCTGAGGGGTGTAGAAGCGGACGCTTCAGGGGGGCACATCCACAAAGGGAGTTTGACGAAGATGAAGCGATATTCGCGCGTGTTGTTGTCCGCGGTAATCGGCGCACTGCTGGCCACCACCGCCATGGCGGAAGAACCCGCCGTTCAAATGCAAGACCAGGACGCCGCGCTGGCGGCGCAATTGAATGCCGAAGAGGCCGCTCTGCGGCCGCAGCGTATGGCATTCCAGGGGTACTTCCGGCAGGCCTACGCCCGCTACCCGGCCATTCCGGCCGGCACGCTGGAGTCCATCGCCTACGTGCAGAGCCGCTGGCTGCACCTCCAGCCCGAACCCAACGAACCCCAGGGCGAAGCCCACCACCACATGCCCGCCGCGCACGGCGTGATGGGTCTTTATGCCGGCCAGGGCTTTGCCGACCAGGTCACCGAGGGCGCGCATCTGCTGGGCGTGTCGCCGAGTCTGGTCCGCAGCGATGCGCGCACCAACGTGCTGGCCGCAGCGGCGCTGCTGGATGCGGAGATCCGCAAGGACCTGCCCGCAGCCGACGCCCGCACGCGCCTGGACAAGCGCGGCGCGGTGGCCCGGTCGCCGGAGGACATCCGCCCGGCGCTGATGCGCTACGCGGGCTTCTCGCCGTCGCCGGTCGAGGCCGCCCGCGCCAGCGTGGTCGGCGATTACGCCCGTACCAGCTTTGCCTACGACGTGCTGCTGGCGCAGGACCGTGGCGTCAACGACCGCGGCATCGTGGTGCCGGAGCGCGCGATCGAATGGGAGCGGGCGTTCGATATCGAGCAGTTGATCCAGCTGCGCGCGCCGATGGTGCGCCTGGATGTCGAGAACGACCGCATCGAGACCGCCGATTACGAGCTCGACCCGATCAGCGAAACCCTGCAGGCGAAATCACCACAGCGCCTGTCGCTGTCGGCCGCCGGCGACGTGGCACCGACCACTGACGTCAGCATCCAGAGCACCGACTACACCCCGGCGATCTGGAGCGCGGCGTCCGCGTCCAACTACACCGCCTCGCGCGCGGCGGCAATCAGCGCGGTCACCCTGCACACCGCGCAGGGCAGCTACGCCGGCACCATCTCGTGGTTCAAGAACGCCAGCGCCCAGGTCAGCGCGCACTACGTGATCCGCAGTTCCGACGGCCAGGTCACCCAGATGGTGCGCAACGCCCACACCGCGTGGCACGTGCGCAACCAGAACAGCTACACGCTGGGCATCGAGCACGAGGGCTACGTCAACAACAGCTCCTGGTACACCAGCGCGATGTACAACGCGTCGGCCGCCCTGGTGCGCAACTTCTGCTCCAAGTACAGCACCATCCCCTGCAGCAGCGCCTTCAAGGGACCGGCCACCAGCGGCATCAACGTCCTGTCGACCAGCGTCAAGATCAAGGGCCACCAGCACTACACCGGCCAGACCCACACCGACCCGGGCATCAACTGGAACTGGGGCAGCTACTACAACCTGCTGAACCCGGGCGGCGGCGGTGGCACACCGACCACCAAGATCCTCGACAGCTTCGAAAGCAGCGTCGGCCACTTCAACACCAGCCCGGCGTACTCCGGCAGCACGACCGGCATCTCCACCGCCTCGACCGCGACCCGCGACTGCACCACCCGCAAGAACGGCTCGTGCTCGCTGCGAGTGCTGCTCAAGGACAACACCGCAACCACAGCCGCCTGGGCGGTCCGCCTGCTGTCCGGCAGCGGCAACCCGGCCAGCAACACCGCCCTGACCCGCGCCAACGGCTCGGTCGGGTTCTGGGTGTGGTCCGGCGGCAGCGGCCTCAGCGTCGGTCTGGGCATCGACGACAGCGACGGCACCGAACGCTCCACCAGCAAGTCGATTGCGGCCAACACCTGGACCTACGTGTCCTGGTCGCTGACCGACGCCGCCCAATGGAACGCCTGGGTCGGCGGCAACGGCGCGATCACCGCCAGCTCGGTCAAGCTCGACGCGATCTGGCTGTACCACGCCAATACCGCCTACGACGTCAACGTCTACATCGACGACGTGCAGGTCAGGAACTGATCGTCACACGCTGATACGACGCGCAGTACGGACGCCCGCCGGTCCCTCTCCCCGGCGGGCGTTTTTGTTGGGAACTGGCGCGCGCCCGCGCATGAATTCCGTAGGCGCTTGACGGCATCGCGCCGGAGCGTCCTTCGCGGACGAATGGGAATGGCTTCTCCCCCTCTTGATCACAGGGGAAACGACCATTCAGTTCACTCAGGCGGTGCCGCGATGTCTAAGCTGTGCCCACACACGCTTCTGGAGTATGCGCATGGTTTTCCGCATCTCGTTGCTGCTGGTCATCGCGCTGGCGGTGGCCGCCGGATTCGCGCCGAAGCCGTTCGAGGCGATGAGCAACATGGCTCTGGCGGAAGTGATCCAGCACGCCGGCTGGCTGTACCTGCTGATCGTATTCCTCGCCCTGGTGTTCCTCGCCTACCTCGCCATCGGCCCGCTGGCGCGGCTGCGGATCGGCGGGCGCGACGCCGAACCCGAGTTCTCCAAACCCGTCTGGCTGTCGATGCTGTTCGCCGCCGGCATGGGCATCGGCCTGGTGTTCTGGGGCGCGGCCGAGCCCATCTCGCACCTGCTCACGCCGCCGGAGGGGCTGGCGCCGGGGACGCCACAGGCCGCACGCGCGGCGATGCGCTACACCTTCTTCCACTGGGGCCTGCACCCGTGGGCGATCTACGCGCTGATGGGGCTGGCCATCGCCTGGTTCCAGTACAACCGCAACGGCCGCGGCCTGATCAGCGACCTGCTGCAGCCGCTGATCGGCGACCGCCACCTCGGCTGGATCGGCAAGCTGGTCAACATCGTCGCGGTGGTCGCTACCGCCATCGGCGTCGCCACCACGCTGGGCTTCGGCACCATGCAGATCAGCGCCGGCATGGAGCGCGTGTTCGGCCTGCCCACCGGCCTGGGCATGCAGCTGGCGGTGATCGGAGTCTGTTTCGTGCTGTACATGGCCTCCAGCGCCAGTGGCGTGGACCGCGGCATCAAGTGGCTGTCGAGCTTCAACCTCATTCTGGCCGGGGTACTGCTGCTGGCCGTGGCACTGCTGGGGCCGACCGCCTTCATCTTCGATACCTTCACCACCTCGCTGGGCAGCTACCTCGACCACCTGGTGGAGATGAGCCTGCGCATGTCGCCGTTCTCCGCCAGCACCTGGGTCGCCGACTGGACGATCTTCTACTGGGCGTGGTGGATCTCGTGGGCGCCGTTCGTAGGCGCGTTCATCGCGCGGGTGTCGTACGGGCGCAGCGTGCGCGAATTCGTACTCGGCGTGGTGGTGGTGCCCAGCCTGATCGGGTTCGTATGGTTTTCGACCTTCGGCGGTACCGCGTTGTGGGAGCACCTGTTTGGCGGCGTGGACATGGCCGGTGCGCTCGCAGCCGGATACGAGACGGTGCTGTTCCGCATGTACGACAGCCTGCCGCTGTCCGGCCTGCTGTCGGGCCTGACCATCGTGCTGCTGGTGATCTTCTTCGTGACCTCGGCCGATTCCGCAGTGCTGGTGCTGGGCTCGATGTCGAGCGAGACCGCCGGCGACCCGTCGCTGCCGCGCAAGTTCGCCTGGGGCATCGCCATCGCCCTGATCGCCGCGGCCATGCTGGTGGCCGGCGGCCTGGACGCGCTGCAAACACTGATCACCGTCGCAGCGCTGCCGTTCGCGCTGCTGATGATCGCGGTGATGATCGGGCTGTACCGCGTGCTGAGCATCGAAGCGCTGCGCGAAAAGGCCGAGGAGCGCCGCGCCCGGCGCGCGATCGAGGACTGGATCGCGCGCGAGCAGGAACAGCAGCCGGATACACCGGCGGTGGATCAGGCGGCTGCAGGGAGCGTCGGCTCGCCGCACTGACCTGACATTTCAGTTTCACGCCATGGACACCGGGGCCAACCGCCGCTGGCCCCTCACAGCAGCGCGTTCAACACCCCGCCGGCGACGCCGCTGCCCAACACGATCAGCCACGGTGGCCACTTCCAGAACATCAGCGCGACCAGTGCGACCAGCGCCAGCGCGAAGTCCCGGGGCGCGTGGATCGCGCTGCTCCATACCGGCTGATACAGCGCGGCCAACAGCAGGCCGACCACACCGGCATTGACGCCGGACAACGCCGCGCGGATGCGGGCATTGCGCCGCAGCTGCTCCCAGAACGGCAGCGCCCCCAGCACCAGCAGGAACGACGGCGCGAAGATCGCCACCAGGCAGACCAGGCCGCCCAGCCAGCCGGAAGGCGCGCCGCGCATGGACGCACCCAGAAACGCAGCGAAGCTGAACAACGGTCCGGGCACCGCCTGCGCGGCGCCATAGCCGGCCAGGAACGAGTCGTTGCCGACCCAGCCCGACGGGACCACCTCGGCCTGCAGCAACGGCAACACCACGTGCCCGCCGCCAAACACCAGTGAGCCGGCGCGGTAGAACCCATCGACCTGCGCCAGTGCCTGCCCCGGAAACAGCGCGCTCAGCAGCGGCAGTCCCAGCAGCAGCGCGAAGAACAACGTCAGCCAGATCACCCCGGCGCGCCGCCCGACCGCCACCGGCATCGGGTCATGCGCGGCCGCCTGCTCCGCCTTGAACAGCGCGATACCGATGATCCCCGCGATCAAAATCACACCCACCTGAGCCCACGCCGCCGGCACCAGCAATACAAAACACGCCGCGGCCGCCATCACCGTGAGGCGCGTCGCATCCGGGCACAGGTTGCGCGCCATCCCCCAGACCGCTTGCGCGACCACCGCCACCGCGACCACTTTCAGGCCATGCAACACGCCGGCCGGAATCACATCGCCGTAATTGGCGAGGCCCAGGGCAAACAGGACCATCGCGATCGCCGACGGCAGCGTAAAGCCGGCCCACGCGGCCAGCGCACCGCCATAACCGGACCGCGACAACCCGATCGCGATCCCGACCTGGCTGCTGGCCGGGCCCGGCAGGAATTGGCACAGCGCGACCAGATCCGCATAGCTGCGCTCGCTCAGCCACCGCCGCCGCGACACGAACTCCTCGCGGAAGTAGCCCAGGTGGGCAATCGGCCCCCCAAAGCTGGTCAGCCCCAGCCGCAGGAAAATCAGGAAGACCGCCCAAGGGCCGTTGTCGGTTTTTGGCGTATCGGTCATGGCTTTCATTTGATCGGGGCGGACGCAGTGCCGGGAGCAACGCACGACGCTAATGAACCGGCGTCAGCAGCCGCGTAGCTGAGGAGCCAGTACATAACTATCTGCCGATGGTCTGACGGTGAGAAATTTGCATTCGTGCACTTCAGTTTCGGCGGCCATAATTTCGCGGATAGATCTGGCAAGGGTTCCGTCTCACGACCTGAGACACCCCCATGCTCCCATGGCGCCCTTTCCCCGGACCCTGCGCCATGGCCTTTGCCCTCGCTCCCCGCACCGAGAGCGCCGAACGCTCGCTGGCCACCACCGACGGTCAGCCGTCGCGTGACAGTGCGCTGCTGACGCAGCGGCTGGCGCGGCGCTACGGCGACCGCATCACCGGTAGTTTCACCATTCCGGGGCGCGAGGGCGCGTACGGGCCGATCCCGGACGACGTGCCGTCCGCGCTGGCGGCGGCGCTGCTGACGCGCGGGATCGACCGGCTCTACAGCCACCAAGTCGAGGCCTGGCAGGCGACGCAGCGGGGGGAGCACGTGGCCATCGTCACGCCGACGGCGTCGGGCAAGTCGCTGTGCTACACACTGCCGGTGGTGGCCGCGGCGATGGGCGGCGGCGCGAAGGCGCTCTACCTGTTTCCGAC
>DATJBR010000112.1:0-1867 GCA_035515255.1 Lysobacter sp.
ATCGAGGCCTTCACCGCCGACTACCAGGCCAGCTACATGGGCATGCAGGCCACCGGCAAGATGACCCTGGCCCCGGAAGCCGGCGACCGCTGGCGTTACACGCTGGCCATCAGCAACTCCCTGGCCAACCTCCGGCAGAGCACCGTGTTCGAGGATCACAAGGGTCAATGGCGTCCCGTCAGCAGCGAGGATTCCTCCCAGGTGCTGGTCAAACGATCCGCCAAGAGCGCGGCCTACGATTGGAACAAGGGCGTGGCCACCTGGGGCGGCGACGTCAAGGCGGACCGCTCCGGGCCGATCAAGCTGAAAGCCGGCGACATGGACGCACTGCTGATCAATCTGGCGCTGGTGCGCGACCTCAAGGCCGGCAAGCCGCTGAACTACCGCCTGGTCGATGACGGGCGGGTCAAGCAGCTCAGTTACAAGGTCGCCGGCAAGGAGCAGATCAACGTCGGCGGCGAGCAGCGCGAGGCCACCAAGGTGGTCAATACCGATGGCGACAAGCAGACGATCGCCTGGCTGGTGGACGGCATGCCGATCCCCGCCCGCATCCTGCAACGCAAGGACGGCAAGGATGCGATCGACCTCCAGGTGAAGTCGGTGTACTGACGGCGACACCTTGTCCGTGCAACGAAAAACCCCGCTTGGTCCGCGGGGTTTTTCGTTGGTGGTCGCCGGTGCCGCTCAACCGCTTCGTTTATACGCTCAACCGATGCGGCGGATCTTCGCGCCCAGTCCCGACAGTTTCTCCTCGATGTTCTCGTAGCCGCGATCGAGGTGGTAGATGCGGTCGATGGTCGTCTCGCCACTGGCCACCAGACCGGCCAGGATCAGCGATGCCGAAGCACGCAGGTCTGTGGCCATCACCGGCGCTCCGCTGAGCCGCTCGACCCCGCGAACGACCGCCATGTGGCCGTCCACGCGGATGTCCGCGCCCAGCCGCAACAGCTCGTTGACGTGCATGAAGCGGTTTTCGAAGATCGTCTCGGTGACGACGCCGACGCCATCGGCGATGCAGTTCATCGCCATGAACTGCGCCTGCATGTCGGTCGGAAACGCCGGGTGCGGCGCGGTGGTGAAATCCACCGCCTTCGGCCGCCGGCCCTGCATGTCCAGGGTGATGCGGTCGCCTTCGCAGTCGATTACCGCGCCCGCCTCGACCAGCTTGTCGAGCACCGCTTCCATCGTGTCGGGCCGCGCGCGGCATGCGGTGACGCGGCCACCGGTCATCGCCGCGGCCACCAGGAAGGTGCCGGTCTCGATCCGGTCCGCCACCACCGAATGGCTGCCTCCATGCAACCGCTCCACGCCGTGGATGACGATGCGTCCGGTCGCCTCGCCCTCGATCTGCGCGCCCATCGCCCGCAGGCATTCGGCCAGATCGACGATCTCCGGCTCCATCGCCGCGTTCTCCAGCACCGTGGTGCCTTCGGCCAGCGTCGCCGCCATCATCACGTTCTCGGTCGCGCCGACGCTGATCATCTCGAACACATGGCGCGCGCCCTTCAGCCGCGACGCGCGCGCCTTGATGAAGCCGTTCTCCACCGTAATCGTCGCGCCCAGTGCCTGCAGGCCCTTGATGTGCAGGTCGACCGGCCGCGAGCCGATCGCGCAACCACCCGGCAACGACACTTCGGCGTGGCCGTACTTCGCCAGCAACGGACCAAGCACCAGTACCGAGGCGCGCATGGTCCGCACCAGTTCGTACGGCGCGACCTGGCTGTGTACCGTGGTCGGATCGACGGTGATGCCATAGCGTTCGTCGATGCTGATGCCTGCGCCGATCTCGGCCAGCAGCTTGGCGCTGGTCACCACGTCGTGCAGGTGCGGCACATTGCTGATCGCGACCGGCTCATCGGCCAGCAGC
>DATJBR010000113.1:0-6038 GCA_035515255.1 Lysobacter sp.
GCCAAGGACGAGTCGGCGCTGAGTTCGCAGATCATCCGCCAGGTGCGCATGGAGCTGGAGGAAGTGCTGCAGCTGCTGCGTCGCTGAAGCGAGCAATTTTCCCCCGGTTCCGTTGGTTTCACCCACGCGAATCGCCGGTAATCGGCTATACTCACCGCCCGCCACACGGCGGACTGCAAGACTTTCGGGGCGTAGCGCAGCCTGGTAGCGCACTTGTCTGGGGGACAAGTGGTCGTCGGTTCAAATCCGGCCGTCCCGACCAATTCAAGCAATGATCTACACGAAGGAGCCGGAAGGCTCCTTTTTTGTGCCCGCTTGGGCCGTGGCTGCAGGGTGCGAGAGGGATCCCGCGTACAGCGCAGGTACCATACGTCGAGTGCCGCGGTTGAGGTGTGTCGTTGCGGCCGCGAACCATCGCCACCCACTTTCCAGTTTCCAGACGAGGAATCACCATGAAGAATCCGGCCCTGTTGTTTGCCGGCCTTGTGTTCGCGCTGGGTTTTTCCACCGCAGCGTTTGCCGACGAGCGGGCGGATCACTTTTCGGGTGAGCCTGCCGAGACCTTGAATCAGGCGGTTGCCAACTTCTCGGACTACAACGGGCAGCTTGCCATCATCGTGGCCAAGGACGCTCTCGAGCCGGAGGACATGCTCCAGGTCCATCAGTTGACCTACACCCTCGAGAACGCACTGGAGAAGATCCGGACGGAGCTCGCCGACCTGGCGGACACCCTGGAAGCGGTGCATGTGGCATCGGAGCGGATGGAAGCCGATGCGGTGAAGACACAGGGGCGAAAATACCTGCAGGTGGCCGCTGAAGTCATTCCCTGACAACGGTTGACCGCTCACCTGACTAGGCTAGTCGGCGATCGAAAAGGAGTTCCGCATGCGCGCAGTGACCGTTTTCCTGGGATTGATGCTGATGGTCGCGCCGGTACGGGCGGAAGAGTCCGGCGATCAGTCCATATTGCCGGTCGAGTCGGAGCAGCAGTCGACTATCGGCAGCGAAGACAGCGACATCATCGACGCCGCGCCGGTGCTGGTGTCCGGCCGGCACTCGGGGCCGGGGCTGTGGAAGGTCAGCCATGGCGACAACGTGTTATGGATCCTGGGCACGGTGTCTCCGGTGCCGCGCAAGATGGATTGGTACTCCGCGCAGGCCGAGCAGGTTCTGGCGGAGGCGGCGGAGATCATCGGCCCGCCCGGCATCAGCGTTTCGATGGGTGCGGGGAGCATGTTCAAGGCGGCTTTTTCGCTGCCCACCTTGCTGAAGGCACGCAACAATCCTGG
This sequence comes from Lysobacter sp., assembly GCA_035515255.1. Classification (GTDB taxonomy): domain Bacteria; phylum Pseudomonadota; class Gammaproteobacteria; order Xanthomonadales; family Xanthomonadaceae; genus Novilysobacter. Next base: position 1,290 of record DATJBR010000113.1, read on the forward strand.
CGGTGCGACCCTGGAGGAGGTGCTGCCGGCCGATCTCTACCGCCGTTGGGAGAGCTTGAAGCCGCTGTATCTCGGACGCGACAAGGGCGTGGAAAAGATGCGGCCGTTTTTTGCCGCCGGCGAGCTTTACGACGCGGCGCTCAAGCATGCCGGCTTGCAGCCCGGTAGCGGGGTGGGCGCGCGTCTGTCGCAGCTGAGCAAGGAGCACGGGATCAGGCGGACCTCGACCATGGTGCGCAGCGATATCAAGAATCCCCGGGCGACGGCGAAGGCCTTCATCAAGGCGGACATGGACGACATCGCCTGTTTCCGCAGTGTGTTGGACCATCTGGATGCGGATGTCCAGCATGCCGCGGAGCGGGCCAACGCCTGGGCTGTGGGCGATCTGCCCGTGCTTTCGAGGCTGTTGCAGTCGGGTGACCGAAACCTGTGCCTCCACGCGTTCACCGGCACCGAGATGGCGAAGACGCTGGGGCTCGACGATGGCGATGTGGCCAGTCGGAAGCTATGGTTCGATGCGGTGGATGCGGCGCTCAAGGCCAACGCGGTCAGCTTCGCGACGCTGCCGGTCGCCGACCTGTTGAGCGGGGATCTCCCGGCAACCTTGCGCGAAAAAGGCTATCTGGTGGAAGCACCAGTCCGGATCGACGCGGGCATCGAGGCCGGGATCAGGGACGAGGAAAGTCCCTGACCTCCATGTAGCCGATCCAGCTCGATTCGCGTCTGCTCAGACTGCGGCGCTGCGGTTTGGTGATGCGCCCAGTTGCGGCCAGCGTCGCAGTACTGCAGCGCGGATGCCGTCGAGATCCAGTCCGGCTTCGGCCAGCAGTTCTTCGCGGCTGGCGTGATGCTGGAAGGCATCGGGCAGGCCGAGGTGCAGCATCGGCAGCGTGATGCCTTCGGCCGCCAGCAGTTCCGCCACGCCGCTGCCCGCGCCGCCGGCGACAACGTTGTCTTCCAGCGTCACGAAGCCCTCGTGGGTTTTTGCCAGTTCCAGCAGCAACGTGCGATCCAGTGGTTTGACGAAGCGCATGTTGACCACGGTCAGGCCCAGTGCCTCGCCGACCTGTTCGGCCGTCGGGACCAGCGCGCCGAAGGCGAGCAGGGCGATGTTCGAGCCGTGGCGGCGCAACTGCGCCTTGCCGATCGGCAGCACGTCCAGGTTGGCCTGCACGTCGACCCCGGGTCCGGTGCCGCGCGGATAACGCACCGCAGCCGGGCCCTGGAAGCGGAAACCGGTGGAAAGCATCTGCCGGCATTCGTTTTCATCCGCCGGCGCCATCACCACCATGTTCGGTACGCAGCGCAGGTAGCTCAGGTCGAGGTTGCCGGCGTGGGTCGCGCCGTCAGGACCGACCACGCCGCCGCGGTCGATCGCGAACAGTACGTCCAGTTCCTGCACCGCAACGTCGTGCACCAGCTGGTCGTAGCCGCGCTGCAGGAAGGTCGAATAGATCGCGACCACCGGCTTGGCGCCTTCGCAGGCCATGCCGGCGGCGAGGGTAACCGCGTGCTGCTCGGCGATGGCGACGTCGAAATAGCGCAGCGGGTATTCCTTGCTGAAGCGCACCAGGCCGGAGCCTTCGCGCATCGCCGGGGTGATGCCCATCAACTGCCCGTCGGCGGCAGCCATGTCGCAGATCCAGTCGCCGAACACGTCGGTGTAGGTCGGCTTTTTCGCACCGGCCTTGCTGACCATGCCCAGGTCGGGATTGAACGGGCCGACCGCGTGGTAGCCGATCTGGTCGCCTTCCGCGCGCTCGTAGCCCTTGCCCTTGGTGGTGATGATGTGCAGCAGCTGCGGGCCCTTCATGCCCTGCAGGGTCTTCAGTGTGCCGACCAGCGCATCCATGTCGTGGCCGTCGATCGGGCCGGTGTAGTGGAAGCCGAGCTCCTCGAACATCGTCGAAGGCACGAACATCCCCTTCCACTGTTCTTCCCAGCGTTTGACGAATTTCGCCGCCGGCCGGTGCTTGTCGCCCAGCAGCTTCTTGCCGCCTTCGCGCAGGGCGTTGAGGGTGCGGCTGCCGGTGAGTCGGCCGAGCATGCGGGTCACGCCGCCGACGTTCTCGGAGATCGACATCTGGTTGTCGTTGAGGATCACCAGCAGGTTGGGCTCGATGCCGCCGGGCTGCTCGCCCATGCCACCACCGTGTGCCAGCGCCTCGAAGGCCATGCCTGCAGTCATCGCACCATCGCCGATCACCGCGATGACCTTGCGCTCGTCACCGGTGCGCTGCAGCGCGATGGCCATCCCCAGCGCGGCCGAGATGCTGGTCGAGCTGTGGCCGACCCCGAAGGTGTCGTACTCGGATTCGTCGCGCTTGGGGAATGGGGCGATGCCGTCCTTCTGCTTGACCGTGTGGATCCGGTCGCGGCGTCCGGTGAGGATCTTGTGCGGATAGGTCTGGTGGCCGACATCCCAGACCAGGCGGTCAGTCGGGGTGTCGTACAACCAGTGCAGCGCCACCGTCAGCTCGATAACGCCCAGGCCCGCGCCGAAATGACCGCCCGATTGCGCGACCTGTTCGATCAGGTAGACGCGCAGCTCCGCGGCGATGGCCGGCAGCTCCTCGGCGGGAAACTGGCGCAGGTCGGCGGGCACATCGATGCGGGAAAGGCGGGGATAGCGTTGCGGATCGATCATCAATACGGTGTCGGACGGCGAATGCACCATTGTCCCGCTCGCGTCGAGGCGGGGCAAGGCGGACCGGACCGGCGGCGGTTCAGCGACCGCGCAGGCGACCGAACAGACCGCCGGACTTGCGCGGCTCCGCTTCGGGTTCCGGCAGGTGCTCGATATCGGCAAAGCCGGTGGCGAGGTTGGCGTTGACGAAGTCGGTGACATCGGTGAGCGGCACGCCACTGGCCTGGGCGATTTCCGCCAGCGTTGCCGGGCCTTTCATCATCACCGTGGCGATGCGGAAATGCTTGGGGTATTCGCGCTCGGTCTGCGGCCATTTCACCAGTTGGTAGCGTGCTTCCGGATCGAACCCGGGCAGCAGCTCGCCGGGGCTGGAAAGCAGGCCACCCAGCCATATCAGGCGCGACAACGGCTGCGCTTCCTGCTTCGCGATCTGCGCGCTCCAGTCAGCCACTGGCACGAAGTCGGCGGCACTCACATCGCTGCAGACGTGGGTTGCCAGCGGTTTCAAACCGGCGGGGCCGAAGTACTGGCGTTGTTCGGTATCGATCAACAGCGCGATGCCATCGCGCTCGAACTTCACCTGCCCGGAGACCTTGCCGGACGCCAGCCAGTCACCCAGCGTGCGCGCTTCGGCAATGACGGGCGGCGGCGTGTGTGGCTGCATGCTCGGTACGGCCGGCACGACCTGGGCGGCCGCGGCACTGGGCGGCTCGCGGAGCGCGGACACTTCTTCGGTGGGAGCCAGGGCAGCAGCTTCCTCATCCACGCGTTGCGGCTGCTCTTCGGGCAACTGGTCCTGCGGTTGCGGGGCGGGCGACAGGCCGGCCGGAACGGCGGCTTGTGGAATGGCTTGCGGAACGGTATCGACCGGTACCGAAGTTGCGGCACTGGAGGGTGCGAGCTGCTCCAGCATCTGGTGCAGGGAATGGGCGTCGAACGGTTGCGCGAGACGGAAGTCGGCCTGCGTACGCGGTGCCGAAGTCAGGCCGATCACGGTCTTGCCGGCGGCATGCAGGCGCAGCCAGCTCATCGGTCCGTACATGCTGTCCATGTCGACCACGACGTGCTCCGCCTGGGTGTCGGGCAGCAATTGCCAAGCGCCGCCAGTGCGTTGGTTGGCGTCGGCGAATGCGGCCTTCAAAGAGGCTTCCGTTGCCGGATCCATGCCGGTCAGGCCAAGCGTAAGGGCCATGTCGAGTCCAAGGTTTTCCAATCAGGCAGTGTTGCGGAGCCTGTCGCGGTCGTCAATGCGCGCAGATGGTCGCAATTCCGCGTTTATTGGCAGCTTCCTCTCGATGCCCATGGTCACTGTGACCCGGCGCAACATTCAGCTTGGCGTGCGGGCGTGCTTCTTCGGCAACTGGCTTTTCAGAAAGGCCATCTGGTCGGCGAGGATGTTGCGGTTGGACAGGATCAGGTGCTCGATCCAGCTGGGCCGATAGGGTACGGCGAGCAGCGGCATGTTGGCCTGTTGCGGAGTGCGGCTGCCCTTGCGCGAGTTGCAATGGAAACAGGCGGCGACCACGTTTTCCCAGATGTCACGACCGCCCCGGGAAACCGGCAGCACATGGTCGCGGGTCAGTTGCGGGCGATGGAACTCGCCACCGCAGTACAGGCAGAGGTGGGCGTCCCGGGCGAACAGCGCGGCGTTGGTCAGCACCGGAGTGGGGTTGATCGCGCGGGCGCGGGCATGGCCGCGGGCGGCGACGATCGGGTGCAGTTCGAGCAGGCTGAGCTGGCCGCTGCGGCGGTTGATGCCGCCATGGACGGCCAGGCAGGGGTCGCCCAAGGTCCAGGCCACCGCGCCGCGGGCATAAAGACAGGCGGCCTGTTGCCAGTTCATCCAGTCGAGTACCCGGCCGTGTGCGTCGAGCGAGAGCAGACGGACGGCGTTGAGACGTTCCAGTGCGTGGCGCGGTTCGATCGTAGGGTCGATTGTCGAATCAACCGGAAGCTGATCCAGTCCCGGCCGGGTGATGGACCCGGCGCGGGCTCCAGAGTGGACCAGGCGTAGCGGCGCTGTGTCGGTCTCCATAAGAGATCGAGCATATACCCGATTTATGCCGATTTGTCTGCCGTGCTTTCAACAGGCGCGCGGACAG
>DATJBR010000114.1:0-1833 GCA_035515255.1 Lysobacter sp.
ACGGTCATGGCTGGGTCGATGCCTACCGCGCGCTGCATGCCGACGGCGAGGACTACACGTGGTGGAGCAACCGCGGCGCGGCGTATGCCAACAACGTGGGTTGGCGGATCGATTACCAGCTGCTGACCCCGGCGCTGGCCAGGCGGGTGCGGAGTTGTTCGATCGCGCGTGAGCCGCGGTTTTCCGACCATGCGCCGTTTACCGTCGACTATGACGGCTGACACCACTCCGGTGCAGGCCAGGCCTGCCCACTCCGGGTGGCGACAGGTGCGTGCCAACCTGCGGCAGCCCAAAGTGTTGGTGATGCTGCTGCTGGGGTTCAGCTCGGGCATCCCGATCTATCTGGTCGGTAACACGCTCGGCTTCTGGATGCGTGAGAACGCTATTGAGCTGTCGACGATCGGCTTTTTGTCATGGGTCGGGCTGGCGTACTCCCTGAAGTTTCTGTGGGCACCGCTGGTGGACAAGCTCGATGCCCCACTCCTCGGCCGCTGGCTCGGCCGACGCCGCGGCTGGATGCTTCTATCGCAACTGGTAGCCGCAGCGGCCTTGATTGGCATGGCGCTGGTGCAGCCGCGCGAAGGCGAGTTGCTGCTGGCGGGCTTCGTGCTTGACCAACTGGTGGTGTTCGGCGCGCTGGCGCTGGTGGTGGCGTTCGCCTCTTCGACCCAGGACATTGTGATCGATGCTTGGCGCATCGAGAGCGCCGACAGCGATGAGCAGCAGGGCCTGCTGACCTCGACCTCGACCTTGGGCTATCGCGGCGCATTGCTGGTCACCGATGCGCTGATCCTGATTCTGGCCGCGAATATCGGTTGGTCGCTGTCGTACGGGTTGATGGCGGTGCTGATGGCGGTGGGCGTGATCGCGGTGCTGATGGCGCGGGAGCCGGAGACGACGGTGCTGGCGGCGTTAAAGCCGCATCCGACGCTGTTCACGCTGCGCGGGTTGTTCGATGCGGTGATCGGACCGTTCGTCGCCTTTTTTCGCCAGCACGGTCGTTGGGCGTTGTTGATGCTGCTGACGATCAGTCTGTATCGCCTGCCTGACTTCGTGATGGGGCCGATGGCCAATCCGTTCTACGCCGATCTGGGCATTGCCAAGGAGACCGTCGGGGCAGTACGCGGGTCCTTCGGGCTGGTCGCGACTATCGTGGGTATCGCGGTGGCCGGCCTGACGGCGGTCCGGTTCGGCTTTATTCCCACGTTGCTGGCCGGTGCGGTGCTCGGCCCGGGCTCGAACCTGGCTTTCGCCTACCTGGCCCTGCACGGTGCCGACGCCGGTGTGTTCACTGCGGCGATGGCGATCGACAACTTTTGTGGCGGGTTTTCCGGGGTGGCGTTGGTGGGCTATATGTCGAGTCTGACCAATGTCGGCTATACCGCGACTCAGTACGCTCTGCTCAGTTCGTTCTATGCGCTGCTCGGCAAATTGCTGAAGGGATTCTCCGGGGTCGCGGTCGAACAACTGGAAGTCGGTCGCAGCCTGCTGGACGCCTATTCGCTATTCTTCATCGGCACGGCGTTGGTCGGCATTCCAGCATTGGTACTGTGTGTGATCCTTGTGATCCGCAAACCTGCTTCCATCTCGACCGCAGCCGCCTAGTTCCTGCCCGATCCGGACCCCGCCATGACCAACGCCGTCCTGCTCGACATCGACCCACTGCTGATGGATCGCATCATGCGTATCGCATCGGCGCGCAGCTGGGGCCAGCAGGAGGCGATGATCCACCTGTTGGAGCACGGATTGTTCGCGTGTGAAGTGGAAGTCGCCGCGCGCCTGGACGATACCGATGCGGTCGCCCTGCAGGCGGCCATCGCGGCGCTGGAACAG
>DATJBR010000115.1:0-2233 GCA_035515255.1 Lysobacter sp.
GAGGATCGACCGCGCCAATGCATCGACCGGATCGAAACCCGCACGCCAACGCGGATCCGCCTCGATCACGCCCAGCCGGTGCATCCAGCCGGCCAACTTGTGATCGACCTGCGCCAGATGCGCGAACGCCGCCCCTGTGTCGAAACCGCGCTGATGACGGGCCATGTGCTGTGCCTCAGGACCTGACCAGATCGGCTGCCCACAGCAGCCACGACAGGATCATCAAACCGCCGCCAAAGGGAGCCAGCGTGGTCGGCGCGCCAAACAGATACGCACCAACCAGGCTGCCTGAGAACACCAGCGTGCCCAGCAGCAGGCCAGCCAGCGCGAACCTCCCGAACCGTCGCACCGCGTGGGGCGCCAAGGCCGCCAACGCGATGCCGTGACCGAACGCGAACCACGCCGCCGATTGCAGCCGCACCTGCGCGCCCGGCTCGGCGACATGGGCGGCATAGGCCGCCAACGCCACCGACGCGGCCGCAAGCACGGCACCCGCGGCGGCAAGTCCGCGTTGGCTCCTGGAGCGATGATTCCGGGAGGAATATCCAGCGGCGGAGGGATCCATGGTGTTCGGCATCAGCGGTAAGGAGAGAGACAAAACGATAGCAGCCCTCAACGATATTCGATCTTCAACGACCGGCTCTCCTGCCAGCACGCACAAAAAAGCGCGCCGCGGAAATCCGCGGCGCGCCAGGTGACTCACGAGCAGGTGCAGTGAATCAGTGCGCGATCAGCGCAGCGTCCAGTACACCTCGAACTCGCCATTCTCGGTGAAGGCCTTCTCGATCCCGTTGGTCCATGCCTCATACGGACGGCCAGCAGTTTCGAAGCCCTGGGTCATGACCCAGGCGCGCAGGGCATCACGCACCTTCGGCAGGTTGGCCATGTGGCCGGTGAACGGCGTCACCGCGACCTTCGCCGGCTCCTCGTACACATGCTCCACGGGGCCTTCCAGCTTGATGTCGAGCTTGCCGGCAGGCGCAGGTGCCGCATCGGCGGTCGCAATCTCGGCGGCTTCGGCCTCGTTGCCTTCTACAGCTGCGGTGTCGGTCGTGGCCTCGCTCGCACGCGGGCTGTTGCCTGCCTTGCGGACCGGCATGGCAACGTCGAACGCATAGGTCTCCGCACCGAACTCGTTGGTGATGATGCGGACCGGACCGGCAGCTTCGAGGTTGTTGGCCTTCATGACCTTCTCGATCCACTGCATGTTGTTCTTCATGGTGCGCTCGACGACGTCGTTGTTGCGCTCCACCGCCGCGCTGACCACCAGCAGGTTCTCGGCCGGACGCTCCATGAACTTCGGCGCCCTGGACGGATCGTCCTTGCTCAATTCGGTGTAGTCGTAGTTCGGCACCGCGGCCAGCATGTTGCTCAGCCGGCCCAGGCTCATCTTCATGCTGTCGCCCATGCCGCTGCTGACGTACATGCCGGCATAACGGCCGAACAGGTTCATGCCGTAATCCACGTCGTAGGTCTGGGTGATCTTGACGTTGCGCTTGTTGCGGCCGGTCGGCTCGAGCTTGAAGGTGGTGACCTTGTTCTTGCCCGGCTCCTTGTTGGTGATCTCGAAGGTCACGCTCTGCCCGGGCTTGGCGTCAACCAGCTTCCAGCTGCCGCTGCCGACGGACCGCTCCTTGGAGCTGTAATCCAGTTGCGCACCGACGCCCGACTTCGGGCCGGTCACCTTGATGTCCATGGCCGGATCGTGCAGTGGCAGCACGTTCCAGTGGGTGAAGCGCGCAAAGCTGTCGAGGGTGTCGTAAACGAGCGTCATCTTGCGGTTGGTCTCCACCGACTGCTCGATGTACCGATGCGAGGGCAGCAGGAAGCCAACGATGATGAACAGTGCGGCGACGATCGCCAGCGAGATCAGGAGTTCATAAAGACGGGTCATACAAGTTCTCTCCAGGGCCGGACCCGGAACGGGACGAGGGCGCAGACCGGCAATCCTAACAAGGAAACGGGGTTCGCCGCAGCCTCTGCGGCATGCGCAATTCGGGCATTTGCGCCCATTCAGACCAGTTGCCGCTCAAATGCCTTCAATACCGCCCGCGTGCGGTCGCGCACGCCGAGCGTTGGACAGGGTGAGCGGCCGCGTGCCGCGCGCCACTGGCGCGCGCGGTCGTGAACGCCCGGCGCGCTGCGCCGGGCCGGACCATCCTGCCGATCAGACCAACTGCAGCTCAAAGGCCTTGAGTACCGCCCGGGTGCGGTCGCGCACGCCCAGCTTCGA